>JANLTL010000673.1:0-10127 GCA_031362905.1 Burkholderiales bacterium
GCGATCCGGCAGCGCCGCCGGCGATCCAATACAACTACCTTGCCACCGAAAATGATCAGCGCATGATGGTCGACGGCCTGAAGATGCTGCGCAAACTGGTCAACACCGCCCCGTTCAACCGCTATGTTGCCGAGGAACGCCTGCCCGGCAAGGACGTCAACACAGATGCCGAGTGGCTCGACTTCTGCCGCCAGACCGGCGAGACCGTGTATCACCCCACCTCCACTTGCCGCATGGGCACGGACGCCCGCTCGGTGGTTGACCCCGAATTGCGCGTGCGCGGCGTACAGGGCCTGCGCGTGATCGATGCCTCAGTGATGCCGGCGGTGGTGTCGGGCAACACCAATGCCGCCGTCGTGGCGATTGCCGAAAAAGGGGCTGATCTGGTGTGCGGGGCGTGAGCGGCATCCGCTAGCCGGCCTGCCGGTCGCCGGTGGCCAGTCACCGGTCACCGGTCAGGCACAAAAACTGCATCCATAAACAAAGTGCACAATATTCACAATATTGTGCACAATATGCCCTGACGCGGTGCAATCCTTGCACCACGCGCGGGCGCTGCCCCCAAGTCGCCCGTCTGCCCGCTGCCATCAAGGAGAGTGCCATGCATCCCTTCCCTGCCTTCACCGCCCCACGTCATGTTGCATCCCGTCTCGTCATATCCGTGCTCGCCCTGGCCATCACGCTGCTGGCCACCTCCGCGCTGGCACAGTCTGCCGCGACCTATCCCGACAAACCCGTACGCATCATCGTGCCCTTCCCGCCCGGTGGCGCCGCCGATACTTTCGCGCGCCTGGCCGGCCAAAAGTTGTCCGAGGCATGGGGCAACAAACAGGTGATCATCGAAAACCGCGCTGGCGCCGGCGGCATCATCGGCACCGAAGCCACCGCCAAGGCTGCAGCTGATGGCTATACCTTCCTCATGGTCACCATCGGCCATGCGGTCAACCCCTACATGTATTCCAAATTGCCCTACGACACCAAGGCGGAGCTAACGCCAGTCGCAGTCATCGCCAATGTGCCCAGCCTGGTGGTGGTCGGCCCCAACTTTCCCGGCAAGAACTTGAAAGACCTGCTCGCTGCGGCCAAGGCCAAGGCCAACGACATCCAATACGCCTCCTCGGGCATCGGCAGCACCAGCCACGTCGGCGCTGCGCTGATGGAATCGCTGGCCGGCATCGACATGCTGCACGTGCCCTACAAGGGTGCCGCCCCGGCCCTGCAGGACGTCATGGGCGGCCGCGTGCCGATGTCGGTGGACATCATCACCTCCTCGATCCAGCAGGTGAAGGCCGACAAACTCCGGGCACTGGCCATCACCAGCGCCAAGCGCTCGCCGCAATTGCCGGATGTTCCCACCGTGGCCGAAGCCGGCATCCCCGGCTACGATTTTTCCGCCTGGTACATGCTGATCGCTCCGGCCAAGACACCCCCCGCCATCATCGAGCGCGTCAACGCCGACCTGCGCAAGATCGCCACCCTGCCGGACTTTCGCAAGCGGATTGAAGACATCGGCGGCGAGGTGCTCTCGCTTAGCGTCAAGGAATCAAACGATTACCTCAACAACGAATTCACGCGCTGGGCCAAGGTGGTCAAAGACCGCAACATCAAGGCCGACTGAAGTACTGCCGCATCCGGGTCGACAGGGAGTGTGAGCATGCGTGATTTTCGAGGCTATGGCGGCAAGCTGCCCGCCGTGCGCTGGCCCGGCCAGGCGCGGGTGGCGGTGTCGTTCGTGGTCAATTTCGAGGAAGGCGGCGAATTCTCGATCTCCGACGGCGATGCCCGCAACGAAGCGGTGTACGAAGTGATCGACCGCCAGGAAACCGCCGACCCTTGCATCGACAGCCACTTCGAATACGGCACCCGCACCGCGTGGTGGCGCATCGCAGACCTGTTCGACCGGTTCGGCGTGCCCTTCACCCTGAACTCTTGCGGCCGTGCAGTGGAGCGCAACCCGTGGCTCGCGCGGGACGCAGTGGCGCGCGGCCACGAGGTCTCGGCCCACGGTTACCGCTGGGAAACCCACGCCGGCATGATTGAAGCCACCGAGCGCGCCAACATTGCCGCCACCGTCAAGGCCATCAAGGGTGCCACCGGAACCGCACCGCGCGGCTGGCACACGCGCTCCGTGCGCACACCCAACACCAGGCGCCTGCTGGTCGAGCAGGGCTTCCTCTACGACAGCGATGCCTATAACGATGACACGCCCTACTACGTGGATGTGGCCGGCAAACGGCATCTGGTGCTGCCCTACGCGTTCGACACCAACGACATGCAGTTCCAGCACACCCACCGCTTTGTGACCTCGGCCAATTTCTCGGAGTACGTGTGCGACGCCTATGACTGGCTGGCGCGCGAAGGCGAAACCATGCCGCGCATGCTCTCGATCGGCCTGCACCTGCGCATGATCGGCCGGCCCGGGCGCATGAAGGCGTTGGAAACCATCCTGCAACACGTAGTGGACTCAAAGATCGAATGGGTGGCCACGCGCGAGCAGATCGCGCGCCACTGGATCGCAGCTTCCGCGTAGCAATATGCCCGCTCCCGAAGACCTGATTTACGACACCATCGCCAAGGCGCTGCTTGCGGGGCGCTTGGCGCCCGCTGCGCAACTGGTCGAGGCGCGACTGGCCGACATCTTCGGTGTTTCGCGCGAACGCATTCGCAAAGTGCTGCATCGCCTGGGCCATGCGCGCCTGCTCGAATTGATTCCGAATCGCGGTGCCTTCGTCGCAAGCCCCACGCTGGACCAGGCGCGTGAGATCTACGAGGCACGGCGGATTGTCGAAGGCGGCATCGTCGGCCGCCTGGCCGGTCGCCTGACCGTAGCGCAGGCCACCGCACTGCGCGCGCACGCGAGGCTCGAAGAGGCCGCACTCAAGCGCGCTGATCGTGCCCTCTCGATTCGCCTCTCGGGCGAGTTCCACACCCTGCTGGCCGAATGCGTTGCCAGCCCTTTCGTGCTGCGCCAATTGCAGGAACTGGTGAGCCGTACCTCGATGCTGGTGGCATTTTTTGAGCCAGCGACATCATCCGAATGCGCCTGCGAAGAACATGCAGAAATTCTCGGCGCGCTGCTCAAGGGAGATCCGGCGCGTGCCATGAAGGCCATGCATACCCACCTTTCGCTGATCGAAACGCGCCTGACGCCACGCGTAGCCCTGCCGGAAGCAGTGGCCGAGCCGGAGACCGAACTCGCGCGGGCCTGGGCTACGGCCATCAAAGCGACTGCCAAGGCCACCCGCAGGGTTGCCGGCAAGGCGCAGCGCACGCAGCGCAAATCTCCACGAACGTAAAACCAGCGGCACCCAAGGAATATCGCCATGCGCCTCCATTCCCACAAGAAACGTCCGTTTCACTTGAGCCCGCTGGCACTGGAGTACCTGCCGCGTGCAGACGGCAATATCGCGGAAAGCCTTGGTGGGAGCGCCTCTCTGGTGCATGCCCAACCGGCCGACCGCCACACCGCGACAGCCGATTCGATCAATGCGGTCCTGCCGGAGTACTTCAATCTCTTCGCCAAATTTCTTTCCGGCCCGGTGGCACCCGCCAAAGCGCCGGTTCCGGAAATTCCCGAGGTACGCGCCAACAACCTGAAGGCTGCGGCCTACTTTCTCGATGCCACCATCGCCGGCTGCTGCACCCTGCGGCCGCAAGACCTTGCCGCCGCGCCCGGCGCTGCCGGCCACACCCACGCCTTCGTGTTCCTGATCGAGTTCGGCCGCGAGCCGAAACCGGGCGAGCCCGGCGCCGACTGGATTCGCGGCGCCAACGTCGCGCGCACGGACGTGCGCTGCGCCGAACTGGCGGTCATCCTTTCGGGCTACCTGCGCTGGATGGGTTTCAACGCCCGTGGCCACGCCGTCGGCGCCAGTGAC
This sequence comes from Burkholderiales bacterium, assembly GCA_031362905.1. Lineage (GTDB taxonomy): Bacteria > Pseudomonadota > Gammaproteobacteria > Burkholderiales > JAEUOS01 > CANJDH01. The sequence continues at coordinate 3,879 of JANLTL010000673.1, forward strand.
GTGAACATCGAAGCGCTGGCCGTTCGCGCTGGTGTGGCGCGCGCCGGTGTGGTGCGTGCCGGCAACGACGCCGACCCGGCGAGGGCCCTTGAAGCACCCCACCTCACGCGCGGCTTCCGCCTCGGCGTCGTCACCACTGACTACGCCATCGCACCGGATGCGCCGCTCGATCCGCATGCGCCCTTCCTGCCCACTGACGCCGACAAGCTTGCTGAAGTTCGTGATGGCGCGATGGGCACGCGCCCGCTGTGGTGGGATGACAAACTGGCCGAGCGCGCGCTGCACCTGGGCCGCTACCCAATGGAAACCATCCCGCGCGCGGACGAACCCAGTACCCTGGTGCTGCGCGACGAAATCCAGCGTATCCCCAAGCGCGGCGATTTTTTCAAACGCGCGCAAGCGGGTGATCTGGGCGAAAAAGCCCAGCGCGAACGCGCGCGCTTTCCAATGAAGCACCCTTATGCACTCGGCATGCAGCCGCTGATCCAGCAGATGGTGCCGCTGCAGGGTGGCCGCGAGAAGCTGCAACCAACCGGCATCGGCGGCGATCTGTCCGACCCACAGCGCAATGCCGACGCCATCAAGGCGCTGGGCTATTACCTCGGCGCCGACTTTGTCGGCATCTGCAAGCTCGAACCCTGGATGGTGTATTCGCACGACGAGATCGAGGGCAAGCCGATTCCGGTGTATCACGAGTACGCGGTGGTGATGCTGCTCGACCAGGGTTACGAGACCATGGAGGGCGCCAGCGGCGATGACTGGATCTCGGCGAGCCAGTCGATGCGCGCTTACCTGCGCGGCGCCGAGATCGCCGGCATCATGGCGGCGCATTGCCGGCGCATGGGCTATTCGGCGCGCGCCCATTCAAACGCGCACTCGGAGGTGATTCACAACCCGTGCATCCTGATGGCGGGCCTGGGTGAGGTGAGCCGCATCGGCGACACCATCCTCAACCCCTTCATCGGGCCGCGCTCGAAAAGCGTGGTGTTCACCTGCGACCTGCCGATGGCGGTGGACCGCCCGATCAACTTCAACCTGCAGCAGTTTTGCGAAGGCTGCAAGAAGTGCGCGCGCGAATGCCCGTGCAACGCGATTCCCTTCGGCCCCAAGGTGATGTTCAACGGCTACGAGATCTGGAAAGCCGATGTGGAGAAATGCACCAAATACCGCGTCACCAACATGAAAGGCTCGGCCTGCGGGCGCTGCATGAAGATGTGCCCGTGGAATCGCGAAGACACGGTCGAGGCCGAAGCCTGGATGCATCGGGCCATAGCCCACCCCGAAAACGCCAAGGCGCTGTCGGACCAGGACGACTACGATGGTGTCGGCGCACGCAACCCGATCAAGCGCTGGTGGTTCGACCTCGAAGTGGTCAACGGCATCGCCGTCCACCCGGTGGCCGGCATCAACGAGCGTGACCTCGACCTTAACCGCATGCGCCTGGGCGACAAGCAAAAGCTGGCGATGTTTCCGGCTGCATTGCAACCAACAGGCGGCACCACGGTCAATGAGCTGGTGCCGGTAGACCGGGAAGCCGGGCTTAGAATGTATCAACAAGCGGAACGGCCCGAAGACGCCCGGGCCCGCACCGGACCAACTGCCCCCACGAAAAAATGAATCATCTAGGAGACCTGCCGTGACACCTTCGCTGCCTCGCCTTGCTGCCCTGCTGCTCAGCACTTGTCTGTGCCTGCCCGGCACCCTGCTGGCGCAAGCCTTCCCCAACAAGCCGGTGCGCATCGTGGTGCCGTTCCCGCCGGGCGCCGCCACCGACAACCTGGCGCGCATGCTCGGGCAAAAGCTCGGTGAAGCCTGGGGCCAGTCGGTAGTCATCGACAACAAGCCCGGCGCCGGCAGCATCATCGGCGCGCAAAACGTGGCCACGTCCCCGGCCGACGGCTACTCGATTTTCATGGGCCACATCGGCACCCACGGCGCCAACCCGGCGCTGTACGCCAAGCTGCCCTATGACCCGGTCAAGGACTTTGCGCCGGTCACCAGCCTGGTGAGCATTCCCAACGTGCTGGTGGTGCACCCGTCGGTGGCGGTGAACAGCGTCACCGAACTGATCGCACTGAGCAAGGCTCAGCCGGGCAAGCTCAACGTCGGCTCGCCAGGGATTTCCACATCGGCGCACCTGATCATTTCCTTGTTCCGGTCGGTCACCGGCGCCGACATGACGCATATTCCCTTCAAGGGTGCGGCGGCTGCCACCCAGGCCATCGTGACCGGCGAAGTGCAGGTCGCGTTCGATACCGTCACCACGCTGATGCCGCAGGCGCGTTCCGGCAAGGTCAAGGTGCTGGCGATTACCTCCAAAGACCGCTCCGCCGCCGCACCCGAGGTAGTGCCGCTGGCCGAGACTGGCGTGCCCGGCTTTGACGTCTCGACCTGGTTTGCCTTCTTTGTGCCGGCCGGCACGCCGCGCGCGGTGATCGACAAACTCAACGCCGACATTGTGCGCACCATGCAAACCAAGGACGTGGCCGACCGCCTCGCCACCATGGGCATGACCAACACCTCGGGCACACCGGAGCAACTGGCAGCCCATGTCAACAGCGAAATCGCCCGCTGGGGCCGCGTGGTCAGGGAAGCCAACATCAAGATCGAGTAAGCCAAACCCGAGCAGCGCCCGAGCAAAGCCCGAGGACCCACGCGTCATGTCAACCCCCGCTCCCTTCATCCCGCTCACCAGTTACCACGAATACGCGCCAGCCGAGATGAGCGCACGCGCGCACGCGTTCAACGCCGACATTCAGCGTCGCCGTACGGTGCGTGAATTTTCGGACCGCCCGGTGCCGCGTGATGTCATCGAGCAATGCCTGCTGGCGGCGGGCAGCGCGCCGTCGGGCGCGGCGCTGCAACCCTGGCAATTTGTGGTCATCACCGACGCCGCGCTCAAGCACACGATTCGCATTGAAGCCGAGAAGGAAGAACAGACCTTTTACAGCGGCCGCGCACCGCAGGAGTGGCTCGACGCGCTCGCGCCCCTGGGCACCGATGCGAACAAACCCTTTCTCGACATTGCGCCCTACCTGATCGCGATATTCGAGAAAACCCATTCCCGCCTCGACGATGGCCGCCGCGTGAAAAATTATTACGTCGGCCAATCAACCGGCATCGCCTGCGGCATGCTGATCACCGCGCTGCATCACGCGGGCCTGGCGACGCTCACGCACACGCCCAGCCCGATGGCCTTTCTCAACAAGATATTGAAGCGTCCAAAGGAAGAGCGGCCGTTTTTGCTGCTGGTGGCGGGCTACCCCGCCCAAGGCGTGCAGGTGCCCGACATCCACCGCAAGCCGCTGGAGCAGATTGCCACGTTTCTGTAAACCTGTAGCGGCGGGCGGCCCAAGAAGCGCTCCAGCAGCGCATCTTGCGGCATAGCGCCCGAAGACGATTGGTGCGGGCGGCTTTGCGCGGCATACCCCGCGCAAACTCTCAAGGCTTGATCGAACGCGCGAGACTGTCAAGCGCGAGCAGATGCACGCCAACCCGCGTTTCGATTTCGAGCTCGCGCGGCGACTGGATGTTGTAGACCTGCGGCACGCCACTGCGGCGCGCGTAGAGACCCAGCGTGGGGCGCGCGTTGTTGATGGCGTCTTTGTCGAGCCGGTGGAACACGCCTTCGGGCGCGCCCTTGCGCAGCGGCAGGCCGCGCGCCGCGACGTCACGCGTGATCGTCTTGGCCACCGACAAATCGGCATTGTCAAAACTGATGACATGAAACGCCTGCTTGTTACTGTCGCCGTGCAGGTCGGCCACGACCGTGCAGGCCTCGCCCTTGAGGAAAGCCTTGACCATCTCGCCCTCGGGGCTCGGCTTGGTGATGAAGGTGCGGCTGATGTCCTGATTGGCATGGTTGCGGCGCAGATTGCGCGCCCAGCCCCAGGGGTTGACCAGCGGCACGATGGTGATGTTGACACCGGGGTAACGCGTGCGGTCTTTGGCGAGCGACTCGGCAAAGCGCAGGGTCGCTTCCACCGTAGCGGGTTCGTTGCCATGCACGCCGCTGAAAACACACAGGCGCGGCGCGGCCCCGGTGGCCCGCCCTGCCGGCGGCCCCGCGCCAGCCGCGCGCCGCAGCACCGGCATCGGCAGCCACCCGCCGTCCACCTCGACGCGGCCGATCTGGCTCACCGGCAGGCCGGCAGCCTGGATGCGCAATTGCAGCGAAGCCAGATCGCGCACGACGGTGTGGCGCTTCCAGTGAATCATCCATGAGTCGGAGCGCCGCGCCGCGTAGTAGGCGGCGATCAGCAGCACGGTGACAATAATAATGGCGCCGTAGGCCCAGGCGCGTTTTCTGGAAGGCGGAAGCAGAGCGGCAGGAGTCTGGTCAATCGTCAAGTCTGAAAACCCACGTGGCACAAGAGTGGGGAAGATTGTAGCCAATCGACGGCGCGCGACGCTTGCGGCCACTGCGTTGGGCGTCAGGCCAGCATCCGATTGCCGGCGAATCAACCAATCGCGTTGAGCGACACCGGCTTGCGCCGCCCCGGCAGCCGCACCAGCAAATCCAACTCGCCCCCGGCGCTCTCGACATAGCGGCGCAAAGTGGACACCAGCATGTCGCTGCGCGCCTCCAGACGCGAGACCGCGTGCTGCCCCACTCCCATCTTGCGCGCCAGGCTGGTTTGGGTCAGCGCCGCGCTGCGCCTCACGTATTCAAGCGTGATGAGCTCCGCGGCACGCTCCTCCACGCGCCGCTGCCTGTTCGTTGGCAGTGCACGCATCATTTGCTTCAAGGTCTTGGCCATACAACGCTCCTTTCAACCGCGGCGCCGCTTCCGGTGCAGTGACGCAAGGTGCTCATCGAAGCGCCAGTCTGCCACCGCAATCAACGACTTGTAAAACCGTTTTTGATCCGCCCCGGCCTTGTCGCCTGCCGTGAGCAAAATCGCAGCGCGCTCCGGATCAAAAGCAAACGCCACCCGCCAGACTTGCTTGCGCCACGCAAACCGCAACTCTTTCATGTTTGCGTGACGTGAACCCTTCAAGGTGTCGACCTGCGGCCTTCCCAGTGACGGACCAAAGTGCTCCAGCAGCCGTGCATGGGCAAGCATCTCGATTTGCAACGCCGCCGGCAGCACACCGATTTCAATCGCAAATGCGGGATGGAAAGCGACTGACCAAGGCTCGCCCATATTATGTCATTAAATGCATATCGGCCACTCCCGACTCCTCCGCCCGCCAAACGCCCTCTGGCATAGCGCGAGGCGCAGCAGTGCGCAGCAAACCATCGAGCGGACTGGCCACCCCGCGCCCGCCCTTGTTCAACACATGCGTATAAATCATCGTCGTCGACACATCAGAATGCCCCAACAACTCCTGCATGGTGCGGATGTCGTAGCCGGCTTCGAGCAGGTGGGTGGCGAACGAATGGCGCAAGGTGTGCGGCGTGGCCAGTTTGGCGATACCGGCATCACGCAGCGCCTGGCGCATGGCGCTGTACCGATTTTTCATCGGCGTGGTGTCGACCCTGACGATCTGAGCGCGGATCGTGCGACAGCGTGGACGAGTGAAACACGTATTGCCACGCCCACTCACGCCCCGCACCCGGATACTTGCGGGCCAGCGCGAATGGCAAATACACCTCACCGAGGCCACGTGCCAGATCGCGTCCGCGCAACACACGCACGCGCTCGAGGTGCTCGCGCAGCGGCAAAACCAATGACTGCGGCAGCATGGTCACCCGATCCTTGAAGCCCTTGCCCTCACGCACCAAAATCTCGCGCCGCGCAAAATCAACATCCTTCACGCGCAGGCGCGCGCACTCGATGATGGGCAGCCCGGTGCCATACAACAGCCGCGTCATCAGCCCGGGCGTGCCGCTCATGCGCGACAGCAAGGCCTCGACCTCTTCACGCGTCAACACCACGGGCAGTCGCTTGGGGGTTTTTGCGCGCACCACCTCACCGAGCCACGGCAGCTCGACCTGGAGTACATGGCGATACAAAAACAGGAGCGCAGAAAGCGCCTGATTCTGCGTAGAAGCCGACACCTTGCCCGCGACCGCGAGGTGCGTCAGACACGACTCCACCTCAGGGGCACCCAATTCACGCGGATGGCGGCGCCCGTGAAACACCACAAAGCGCTTCACCCAATCGCAATAGGTCTGCTCGGTGCGGATGCTGTAATGTAGACGGCGCAAGCGATCACGCATCTGGTCAAGCAACCGGGGCGGCGCAACAACAGGCAGCGAAGGTGTACTTGCGTCCTCCATATAGGGCGCGCTAAATTGGGCTA
>JANLTL010000713.1:0-26376 GCA_031362905.1 Burkholderiales bacterium
CGAGCAACGGCAGTGGCAGCATGACGCTCACCATCGCCGGCCGCCTGCCGGCCTGGCTTGACGCCGCCGCCAAGCGGCCGGCCTAGCCTCGCACAACGGCACCCATCGCATGCATCGTCGAGGCGCTCGCACATGAGCTCATCCCCCCTTGCACAGCACCTGCACCCAGGCGACCACGCAGTCGTCGGCCAGGCGACTGGCGAGCCGGCGGGACTGGTGCGCGAACTGTTGGCGCTCGCGCCAGCCATGGGGGAACTCAATGCGTTCTGCGGGTACTCGCTTAATCCCGCCTGGGGCGGGGCGATCGACGCAGCGTTGCGCGTGACAACCTATTGCGGGCTCGGCACCATCAGGCGGCTGGTGGAGCGCGGCGGCGCACGCCTGATCCCGGCGCAGCTTTCGCAACTGACGAGTTGGTTCGCCGCGGGGACGCTCAGGTGCGACATCGTACTGCTGCAGGTCTCGCCCGCCGATGCCGACGGTTATCACAGCCTGGGTTGCGCGGTTGATTACGTCTGGGCCGCCGCGCAGCGCGCGCGCGTGGTGCTGGTCGAAGTCAACCCCCAGGTGCCACACACACGTTCGACGTGCCGCCTGCATGCGAGCCGCGTCGTCGTGGCGCTGGAGAGCGAGGCGCCGCTGCCCGAGTTGCCGGGCGAAGCTCCGGACGAAGTACAGCTCGGCATCGGCCGGCAAGTCGCCCGCCTGGTGCCGGACGGGGCGATCGTCCAGTTGGGTATCGGCGGCTTCGCGGCGGCCATCGCATGCGCACTCGCCGATCGCCGCGGGCTCCGGGTGCGCTCCGGCATGGCCGGCGACTGGTTGCCCGCACTGATCGCGAGCGGCGCGATCGATACGAGTGATCCGGAAGCCTGCATGGTCTCGCTCGCCGTCGGCACGCGCAGGCTGTACGAAAGCCTCGGGTCCGACAGTGCCGTCAGCTTCGCACCGCTGGCCGAATTGGTCTCGCCCACCGGCAAGGCGGCCGATGCACCCTTCATCGCCATCAATTCCGCGATCGAGGTGGACCTCTATGGACAAGTCAACGCGGAGACGGTCGGGTCGCGCTACGTCGGCGCCGTCAGCGGCCAGCCGGATTATTTTCGGGCGGCGCGCCGCTCGCCCGGTGGCCTGGCCATCATCGCGCTGCCCGCCACGACCGGGGAGGGGCGCAGGAGCGGTGTGGTCAAACGCCTCGCTGGCGCCTGCGTAACTACCGCGCAAAGCGATATCGACTTCATCGTTACCGAACACGGTGCGGCCGACATTCGCGCGACCACGCTCAACGAACGGCGCACGCTGATCGCGGCGCTCGCCGCTCCGCAGTTCCGCACTGCGTTAACCGAAGGAGAAACACATGTCCCTGCGTGACCGAAGCTGCGTCACCGGCATCGGCGAGACGGCCTACCTGCGCGGTGCGAGCGCGAGCGCCTTCGAGTTGCAGATCGAAGCCTCGCTCAAGGCGGTGGCCGACGCCGGGCTGAAACCAGCCGACATCGATGGGGTAATTCCGATCGGGATTGTCAGCGGTACGGCGGATGACTTCATCGAAAACTTCGGCATCACTGATCTGCGCTTTTCGGCCGTGGCGCCGCACGGCGGGGCAAGCCCCGTCATGGCGCTGCAAGCGGCGGCGGCGGCGATCGCCGGCGGCGTGTGCCGGCATGTACTCATCACGTTCGGACGCAACATCAGCGCTGCAGCTGCCGGTTCCAACAAGGCCGGGGCGCGCATCCACAGCATGCCGCAATTCCACTACGTGACCGAGTTCGAACACCCTCTGGGCGCGAGCGCGCCGGCGCAGCTCTACGCGCCGATGGCGCGCCGGCACATGGAGTTGTACGGCACGACCGTCGAGCATTTCGGCGAAGTCGCGGTGGCCTGCCGCGAGCATGCCTTGCTCAACGGCAACGCCTTGATGAAGAAACCGATTACGCTTGAAGACCATCGCAACTCGCGCATGATTGCCGACCCGTTTCGCCTGCTCGATTGCAGCCTGGAATCGGACGGCGGTGCTGCGGTGATTGTCAGCAGCCCCGAGGCCGCCGCCGACGCGCCGCACCGGCGCGTGTTCATTTCAGGTGTTGCCGCCGGGCACCCCGATTCACCCGGCTCGATTACCCAGCGCGCCGACATGACCAGCCTGGGGATCGGCAAGGCGGCGCCACGCGCCTTCGCGATGGCCGGCGTCACGCCGGCAGACATCGACGTGGCCGAGATCTACGACTGCTTTACCTATGCGGTGATCCGGCAACTCGAAGACATGGGGTTTTGCAAGAAGGGGGAAGGCGGGCCCTTCGTCTCGGGCGGACGACTGAAACTCGGCGGCGCCCTCCCAACCAACACCCATGGCGGGCTGCTTTCCCAGGCACACGTCTGGGGCCTGAACCACGTCGTCGAACTGGTGCGCCAATTGCGTCACGATGCCGGGCGCACGCAGGTGCGCGACGCCGAACTCGGTGTTGTCACCGGTTATGGCGACCTCGGCGACGGTGCGCTCGCCATCATGCGCAGGGAGTAACGCGATGACCCCAACCCCGAACCCCACCACGGCTGCCGCTGACCGGCCGGTTCCCCCGCCTAGCGCACTCTCGGCCCCCTACTGGGAAGGCGTGGCTGCCGGAAAACTGCTGCTGCAATGCTGCGGTGCGTGCGGCGTGCTGCGCCATTACCCGCGCCTCTTGTGCAGCGCCTGCCATTCGACTTCCGTCACCTGGAAGGAAGCCAGCCGCCACGGGACGATCCATAGCTGGACCGTCTCCCATCACGCCTACCACCCCTCGTTCGCAGGCGACCTGCCCTATACCCTGGTGACTGTCGATCTGGCCGAAGGGCCGCGCGCATTGGGGCGTTGGCGCGGGCCGGTGCCGTCGATCGGGCTTCCGGTGGCCGGGAATTTTGAAGCGCGGCCTGGGGGCTTCGATCTGGTGTTTGTGCCGGTGCCTTGACCCAACCGACAGCGTGTAGCCCGGCTACCGCGGCCAGGCGCTACCCGCAGCGCGAGCGCCCTATCGCCATGACGTCAATCCGGCGGTCTGCCTACATTCGCCGCGCGCTGCTTGTCGCTACTTGTACGTACCGAGTTTCTTGGCAAGCTGTCCAGCCTTTTCATACTCGCTTTTCATTTCGGCAACAAACTGCTCATTGGTGCGCGTGATCGGCAGCACCCCCATGGCGCTAAGCCGCTCCTTGACCGCAGTGGTCTGCATCGCGCCCTGAATCACGTCACTCAGGGTCGCCACCACTTCTTTCGGGGTACCTGCCGGTGCGACAAACGCGTACCAAACCGGGGTAGGCGTATAGCCAGCGACGCGAACCTCCTCGTGCGTCAACGGCACGTCGGGGAGCTGCGGCGAGCGCTGGGTATCAAACACCGCCAACGCACGGACCTTTCCGGCACGAATGTGCGGCAAGGTCAGTGGCACCACGCCGGGGAACAAGGCAACCTGCCCGCCAATGGTGTCGGTCATGGCTTGCGCGGTGCTTTTGAAGGGAATCTCGACAATGTCCAAGCCGGCAGCCTGCTTGAAGAGTTCCATTTCCTGCTGGCTGATGGTCCCCGCACCGGAAGAGGCGTAACTCAACTTGCCCGGATTGGCCTTTGCGTAGGCGATCAGTTCCCTGACGTTGGTGAACGGTGCCTGCGGATTGGCGGCCAACACCAGGGGCATGACGGCAACCTTGGCAATCGGCACAAAATCCTTGATCGGGTCGTACTGCGGCTTGGAATTCTGGCTCGGCCCGATCAGGAAAGGGTTGGCAACCAGCAGGAGGGTGTAGCCATCCGCAGGCGATTTGGCTGCAGCCATGGTGCCGATCAGGCTGCCGCCGCCATCGCGATTCTCAATCAGCACCGGCTGACCGATCTTCTCGCTGACGCTTTGGCCGATGGTCCGCCCAATCACGTCGCTGCCGCTACCGGCGGAATAGGGCACGATGACTTTGATCGGACGGTTGGGGAAAGTGCCGGATTGCGCCAACACCCCGCTGGAAAATGCGCCGAGCGCAAGTGTCAACACGAATCGAAACGCGCGAGTAACTGTACCGGGTCCGCATGTTTGCATTACTGTCTCCTGGAGGTTGATCCTGCCGTGCATCTAAGCGGTGCACCCTGACGAAGCGAAACAGGGGCGCCACTTGGCTTGACTTTCTATTTGTATAACCATTTAATCTTATCCGTTCCTCCCGGTCAAGTGCTAACCTCGCGGCCTCCCTCTGAAACCACACCCATGACGCGCCGCACAACGCCCCTACGGTCGGCAAACGCTGTTGAAGCTGGCCAACCGGCCAAAGCCGTCCGTCCGGCCAAGCGCCCGAAGGCAGCCGAAACCGTGGCCGCCGAGCTGCGTCACCAGATCGTCACCGGCCGCCTCAAGCCTGGCGACAAGCTGCATCCCGAGAACGTGCTGCAGGGCGAGTTCGCCATTTCGCGTCCGACGCTGCGCGAGGCACTGCGCATGCTCGAGTCGGAGTCGCTGATCACCATCATTCGCGGCAAGCACGGTGGTGCGCGCGTGATCTCGATGGACCTGAACGCCGCGGCAAACCAGGTCGGCGTCTACCTGCAGATCAAAGGCGCAACCTTGCAAGACGTCTGGCAGGCACGCACCATCATCGAACCACCGGCTGCAGGCCTGCTTGCCGCACTGCGCAACCCCGCAGCGCTGGCCGCACTGGAGGCCAACATCGCCGAGGCGCATCAAGCCGCGCAACACGACCTGATCCGCTATGCCGACCTTTCTGCCGAATTTTCGATGCTGATTGCCCGGCACTGCGGCAACCAGACCATCCATCTGCTCTCCTCGTTGATCTACGACATCATCCGGCGTCAGCACGAAGACGTCACGGCGCGCACCTCCAAGCGGGCGAGTGTCGACAAACTGCGCCAGGAGAGCCTCCAAAGCCGCGAAATGGCCGTGGCGCTGATGCGCAGCGACACACCGGCAGTGGTCGAGAGCTTCTGGCGCGCGCACCTTGAGCACATGCGCGACCTGGTGCTGGCGGCCTACAAGGGGCCGGTCTCGATCGCGGTGCTCAATCGGCCGATCGGCAAGTTGCGCCCGATCGGCAACGTCAAGCGCTAGGGTCATGCGCCAATCGGTCTCCTCCTGAACCGCAGGGCACGGCTGCCTTGCAGCATCTGCGACCGCAGCGGATCGGGCCGCCCGGGTTGGCTTGATCGATTGCCCTTACCCACGGCCCTTACCCATTGGTCCGACTCATTGGCCTTACTATCTGCCCTCCGCAGCCCACGAGAAGCGATCACAGGAATGCCCAAAGAGCTTAACGCCACACCAAAGCGCGCTGTCGTCGCTGCCGTACAGCTGCCGGGCGTGAGTGATACTGAGCTCGAGGCGTCGTTGAACGAACTACGGGAATTGGCCAAGACGCTCGGTTTCGAGGTGGTCGGCACCTTTACCCAAAAGCGTGCCAACTTTGACTCAGCGGCCTACCTGGGCACCGGCAAGCGCGAACAGATGCGGCGCTTTGTGCAGGGTGAAGCCGAGGAGGATCACCCTGAGGAGGAGCCGCAGGAAGCGGCCGCCGCAGACAGGGGCGCTGGCAAACACGCCGAACCGCGGATGGCACACCATGGCGCCGTCGCAGCGCGCGAAGCGGCCAAGGCACAGGCCCTGGCCGATACGCGCCGTGCCGGTTTCGTCCTGGTCGACCACGAAATCTCCCCATCGCAGGCCCGCAATCTCGAGAACGAGGTTGGCGCCGACGTGATGGACCGCACCATGGTGATCCTTGAGATCTTCCACCGCCACGCCCGCTCCAACGCGGCGCGGGCGCAGGTGGAGATCGCGCGCTTGCGTTACCTTGCGCCGCGCCTGCGCGAAGCGGCCAAGCTGGCCGGACCGCAGGGGCGGCAACGCAGCGGAGTCGGTGGCCGCGGCGCCGGTGAAGGCGCCGGTGAAGCGGACCGCGCCAAGATTCGCGATCGCATCGCGGAACTCAAGCAGGAGATCATTGCCCTTGATCTTGAGCGCCAGACGCAGCGTGCGCGGCGTTTGGCAAGTCCGGGTCTGGCGCGGGTTGCGCTGATCGGCTACACCAACGCCGGCAAATCGACGCTGATGCGCGCGCTCACCGGCAGCGAAGTGCTGGTAGCGAACCAACTGTTCGCGACGCTCGATACAACGGTGCGTGCGCTCGTGCCCGAGAGCGTGCCACGGGTGCTGGTGAGCGACACGGTCGGTTTCATCAAGAACCTGCCCCACGACCTGGTCGCTTCATTCAAGTCAACGCTTGAAGAAGCCGCCGAAGCGTCATTGCTGCTGCACGTGATCGACGCCAGTGACCCCGGATTTCAACGGCAGATCGAAGTGACCGACGAGGTGATCGGGGAAATCGAAGCAGGCAAGGTACCGCGCCTGCGGGTATTCAACAAGATCGACCAGACCGGCGACGCCAAGGCGCAGGCTGCACGCACCAAGCTATTGCGCATGATGTTTCCCAAGTGCATCGTCATGAGTGCGGTTGACAAGGATGACATCGCCAAACTGCAAAAAACCATCCGCGCGTTTTTTAGCCGGCGCCTGGTCAAGGCGGAATTGTTTCTCCCCTGGTCTGCGCAGCAGTTGCGCGGTGAGTTGTTCGCGCAGTGCGAAGTGCTTGAGGAGCGCTCTGAAACGGGGGGCGCATTCTTTGGCGTGCGCGGAGAACGCGACGCGATCCGGTCGCTGGAACAGCGAATCGCGCAGGCACAGCCGGTTCAAACCCAGGAGAACGTTGAATAAGTGCCTGGTACAGTGACCCGAACATTTCGCCGCGAGCCGATCTCGTGTTCATGGGCTCAGTAGGATAGGGGCACCGGCAACCACTCAGGCGGCAAGCGCTCAACCGCTGTCCGGATGAATTGCGCGCCTGTGTAAAACGGAAAAGCATCGTATGGTCAGGCGCCGCAAAATCATCGAAGCCATGTCGCTCTTGCCGGCGGGGCTGCTGTTGCAGGCAGACGCGGCTGATTCGCAAAGCGGCTCCAGCCACGACGCAAGCGGGGTTTGGGCCATGCCCGACGAAGCGGCACCGCACAAACGCACCTGGATGACGTTTGGCGCCAGCGCAAGTATCTGGGGCAGAAAACTGTTGCCCGAAGTGCAGCGCAACCTGGCCACCGTTGCGCGCGCCATCGCTCGCTACGAGCCGGTCTCGATGCTGGTGCGCCAGGCGGATCAAGCCCTGGCCAGGGAGCTCCTTGGGGCAGCCGTGGAATTGACGATCTGCCCGCTCGATGATCTCTGGATACGCGATACCGGGCCGCTGTTCGTGGTCAACCGGCAAGCGCAAAAGGCCGCGATCGATTTCAATTTCAACGGCTGGGGAAACAAGCAAGCGCACCATCAGGATGCCAAAGTGGCAGCCCACGTGGCCAGGCTTGCCGGAGCGCCTTTGCTCAACACCAAACTGGTTCTCGAAGGTGGTGGCATCGAGGTCGACGGCCAGGGCACGGCCATCGTCAGCGAGATCTGCGTGGTCAACCCGAATCGCAATCCTGATTTGACGCGTAGCCAGATTGAAGCTTTGCTCAAGAATCTGCTGGGCCTGAAGAAAATCATCTGGCTGCCCGGCGTCAAGGGCAAGGATATTACCGATGGCCACACCGATTTTTATGCGCGCTTCGTGCGGCCCGGCGTCGTCTGTGCCGGTTACGACTCGGATCCACAATCGTTTGACCACGAAGTCACCAAGCGCCACCTGGGGATTTTGCGTGCCGCCACAGATGCGCAGGGGCGTCAGCTGCAAGTGATCGTGCTGGAGGCGCCGCGTACGGTGCGCGCCAAATTTGAGGGCCGTGACTTTGCTGCCGGCTACATCGGCTTTTACGTCTGCAATGGCGCCGTCATCGCACAGGAATTCGGCGATCAGCGCGCCGACCGCGCCGCGCACGCGGCCCTCACGCAGGGGTTTCCCGGGCGCGCGATTGTGCAACTCAATATTGATGCCATCGCTGCCGGTGGCGGCAGCATTCACTGCGCTACGCAGCAGGAGCCGGTGGGGGGGTGAGGGCGGGGCAAGCGGCGGCGCTGAGATTTTCGCCGGGGCGGCGCCGCTAAGCAGGAGTTTCCCCTGCGTAGCGCTATCATCGCTTACACAATTACCTGGAGACAGCCATGCAAATGCCCCGCCGTGACTTCATGGCCGCCAGCAGCGCCACCCTCGCCCTGGCCGGCGCGCCCGCGTGGGCGCAACAACCCTGGCCCTCCAAACCCGTCAAAGGGATCAACCCGTTCCAGGCCGGCGGCCCCTCCGATTTCCTCGGCCGGCTGATCGGCGACAAGCTGGCGCAGCGCCTGGGCCAATCGTTCGTGATGGAAAACCGCCCCGGTGCGGGCGGCAATCTCGGCGTCGACGCGCTCGCCAAATCCGCGCCCGACGGCCACACCATCGCGTGGGTGGTGGACTTCAATCTCACTGTCAATCCGGTGCTGTATCCGAAGATGCCATATGACGTGGAGAAGGACATCCAGACCATCGGCACCTTTGCCGCCAGCGAAGTGGCGCTGGTGGTACACCCTTCGGTGCCGGTCGCGTCGTTGAAGGAACTGATCGCGCTGGCCAAGTCCAAACCGCTGGCGTTTGCATCGGGTGGCAATGGCTCGCCGGGCCACATGGTGGGCGAAATGTTCAAGCGCGAGCTGGGGCTCGAATTGATGACGCACATCCCCTACAAGGGCAATGCGCCAGCCTCGCTAAGCATCGTGAGCGGCGAGACGCAGGTGTTTTTTGGCGCCTTGCCGGGCACACTGCCGCACATCCGCGCAGGCAAGCTCAAGCCGCTGGCGGTGATGGCAGCCGAGCGCTCCACGTTCATTCCCGATGTGCCGACCGCGCGCGAGGCCGGCTATGCCAAGTTGCTCGCGGCCAACTGGTATGGGGTGATTGCGCCGGCCGGCACGCCGCTCGAGATTGTGAATCGCCTGCAGCGCGAGATCGCGGCGATCGCACGGGAGAAAGACTTTATCGAGCGCATCGAGAAGGGTGGCTACAAGCCGTTCGTTACCAACCCGGAGCAAATGCGCGCCTTGATGCGCAGCGAGAGCGCAACTTGGGCGGCGGTGGTCAAGGCTGCCAACATTCGGCCGGAGTAGACCGGATCAGGACAAGCCTGGCTGGTGCAAACCGCGTCAGCGCTTGGCCGTTTTCAGATTGCGCCGGCGCTGCACCACAATCACCAGCCCAAGCAACAGGAAAGCCGGCAGTGCAAACCACTCCTTGGCCGGCTGCGGGTTGCGCACTTCAATACCCAGCAGGCGATTCTTGTTGCCGGCGTCAAGGCGGGCTCTTTCGGCTTTGCTATCGACGCCAATATCGACAATGTCGAGCTTGCCGTCTTTGGGCGCGGCATCGAGTTCCAGGCCGGTGCGCTTGACGCGCCCCTCGACCGAACCCTTGGTCACCGGCAGAACGAAAGTGCGCTCTTCGATGCTGACCTTGCCGCTCTTGTCCTTTTCCTCGACCTCGATGCGCAGGCGCATGTTCTGGTCTACCTGGAGCCCGCTGACCACCATCTGCATTTTCTCGACCGGCACCACGCTATACGGCGTATAGAACCAGTCGCGGTAGATGTCAGGCCGGAACAGCGAGAACGTGATGAGCAGCAGCGCCCCGGTCTCCCAGGCACGGTTGCGCGTGAAAAAATAGCCCTGGGTGACGGCAGCAAACACGAAGCACGCGGCGATCGACGACAACACCACCCACACAAAATGCGGCCACGAAGTGATGCCGATCAGCAGCAGTTCGGTGTTGAAGACAAACATGAACGGCAGGATCGCGGTGCGGATTTCGTAGATGAACCCCTGGATGCCGGTCTCGAGCGGATCGGCGCCGGACAGCCCAGCCGCTGCGTAGGCAGCGAGCGCCACCGGCGGCGTGGCATCGGCCATGATGCCGAAATAGAACACAAACAGATGTACCGCAATCAGCGGTACCTCCAGCCCATGCGATGCCGCCAACGAAACGATCACCGGCGCGAGCAAGGTGGCCACCACGATGTAATTGGCGGTTGTGGGCAGCCCCATGCCGAGAATCAGCGACAACACCATGGTGAGAGTCAGCACCATCATGAATGAGCCGAACGACAGTTGCTCGACCACATTGGCCAGCACCTGGCCAATGCCGGTCAGGCTTACGGTGCCAACGATGATGCCCGCCACCGCAGTGGCGATGGCAATGCCGATCATGTTGCGCCCGCCCAGCTCCAGACTCTGAAACAGATCCAGAAAGCCGTGCCGCACCGCACCAGCCACTGAGCGCTGGCGAAAAAACGCGATCAGCGGCCGCTGCGTCACCAGCATCAAGGCCATGAAGGTGCAGGCGTAAAACGCAGCCAGGCCAGGTGATTGATCAAGCACCATCAGACACCAGATCAGGACGAACACCGGCACGATATAAAACAGGCCGCCGAGCAGCGTTGGGCGGGTCTCGGGCAATTCGGTCATCGAATCCGGGTCCAGATCGGCGCTCGCCGTATCCGGCCAGCGCGCCGAGTACCAGACCAGGCCGATGTATACCGCCATCACCACCAAGCCCACGATCAGGCTCGATGCTTCACCGAACGCCCGCGGAATCCATGCGGTCAGCCAGAGGCATATCTGCACGATGATCAGCGTGGCGGCAATGGTGAAACTCCACCCCAGCAGGCGCTGTTTGAGCGGTGAAGCGCGGCGCGGCAAGCCGACCATGCCGGCCTTCAGGGCTTCGAGGTGGACAATGTAGAGCAGTGACAAATAGGCGAGGATCGCCGGCAAAAACGCGTGCCGGATGATCTCGCTATAGGGAATGTTGACGTATTCGACCATCAGGAATGCGGCCGCGCCCATCACCGGTGGCATGATTTGGCCGTTGCTCGACGACGCCACCTCGATCGCGCCGGCCTTCACCGGCGAGTAGCCGACCCGCTTCATCAGCATGATGGTGACGTTGCCTCCGGTGAGCACATTAGCCACCGATGAGCCCGAGATCATGCCGTTCAGGCCCGACGACAGCACCGCTGCCTTGGCCGGGCCGCCACGCATGTGGCCCATCAGGGCAAAGGCGACACGCGTCAGGTAATTGCCGGCGCCGGCCTTGTCGAGCATGGCGCCAAACAGCACGTAGAGAAACACGAAACTGGTCGACACGCCCAGGGCGATGCCGAACACGCCTTCGGTGGTGAGCCACTGGTGCGACGCCGCGCGCGACAGCGAAGCGCCCTTGTGCGAGATCATTTCGGGCATGTATTGGCCGGCGAACATGTAGACCAGAAACACCATGCCCATGATCATCATCGGCCGGCCCAGGCAGCGCCGCGTGGCCTCCAGCAGCAGCAGCACGCCGACGACGGCCACCCCGATGTCGAGCGCGGTGGGCCGGCCCGGCCGGGTCGACAGTTCGGTATGAAAAATGAACACGTAGCCCGCGCAAAACGCGGCTGCGAAGGCCAGCAGCCAGTCGTAAACCGGCACGTGATGCCGCGGGCTTCTGCGCCACATCGGATACGCCAGATACACCAGGAAGATCGCAAAGCTCAAGTGGATCGAACGCGCCATGGTGTCATTGAACATCACGAACTTCTGCAACGGCGGTATCGCAGCCGACACCCAGAACGGCACCGGTGACGAAATCCAGAGCTGAAACAACGACCACGCCACCGCCAAGCCGACGATCAGCCGTTTGGTATGGCCCTCCGGCTGGCGTGCTCCCGATTCGGCCGCCAGCACCCGATCGATCAGCGCCTGACCGGCCGGGGTGGCAAGGGCTGGTACGTTGGGGTCAGTCATCGTCGTGTACCGGCGAGGTGCCAACCGTTCGCGCTACTGAGCGCCCTGGCGCCTGGTGGGTGGCGGACGTGCGCATCAAGTCACCACCGAACGCCGCTGCGCCGCTGGAACAAGGTGCGGCGCGCCCGGGCCGCTTGCGCTCGCCACGCTCAGGCCGGCTGTAATCCACTTACTTCATCAGGCCTTTTTCCCTGAAGTAGCGCAGTGCGCCGGGGTGGAACGGCACGCTGTTGCCCTGCAGCAGGTCCTCCTTGTTGATGTTGGCCACGGCCGGGTGCAGTTTCTTGAAATCGTCAAAATTGTCAAACACTGCCTTGGTGATGATGTAGGCGGTCTGCTCGGGAAGATCAGCACTGGCCACGAGGGTTGCGAGTACGCCAAAGGTGGGCTGCGCCGTGTCGGTGCCTTTGTACATTTTTCCCGGCACGTTGGCCTTGGCATAAAACGAATTGTCTTTCACCAGCTTGTCGATGCCGGGGCCAGAGACCGTGGCAATGCTTGACGCGCAGGAGGTGGCCGCCTCCTGGAAAATCGCATTGGGATGACCCGCCACAAACGTGAAGGCGTCGATCTTGTTGTCGCACAAGGCGGGCGCCATTTCGACGAATTTGAGTTCGCCGGCGAACTTGAGGTCCTCCTTCTTGATGCCGGTTGCGTTCATCACCAGTTCGGTGGTGCTGCGCGTGCCCGAGCCCGGATCGCCAATGTTGATGCGTTTGCCCTTGATGTCCGCAAAGCTCTTGATATTGGCATCCTGGCGTGTCACCACGGTGAACACTTCCGGATACACCGAGAACAGCGCGCGCAGCTTCGGCTGCGGCTTGTCCTTGAACGCGTTCAGGCCGTTCATGGCATGGAACTGTGTATCGCTCTGGGCGAAGCCGATGTCCATATCGCCCGACATGATGGCGTTGATGTTGAACACCGAACCGCCGGTCGATTCCACGGTGCAGCGCAAGCCGTGGTCTTTTCGGTTGGCGTTGACGAAACGACAAATCGCGCCGCCCAGCGGGTAATACACGCCGACGATGCCGCCGGTACCGACGGTGATGAACTTGCCTTGCGCCTGTGCTGCCGGGCTTGCTCCCAGCAGGCCAGCCGCAACCGCTGCGGCACCGAGCAGCGCCCTGACGCTTGACTGACGAAATGATTTTGTCTGCATGATGTTCTCCGGAAATTGACAAATAGGGCCGTTACGACTGATGCAGGGTAGCACGCAACCGCGGGCAGGACACAGTGGGTGCCGGGCAAGAATCAAGTGGTTGACGGCCGTCCGCAGTGGAGCATTCGGTCGGGGATTCGGCACCTGCGCCGGTGGCGGTGACGGTGGTAAAGTGATTTGCAGTTCGAACCGCAAATAGGAGTGTTGTGGCAATACTCATCATTGGGTTGGTAGTGTTTCTCGGCATACATTCGGTGCGCATCTTTGCCGACGGTTTTCGGACGCGCACGATTGCGCGCATCGGTCCTCTGGCCTGGAAGGGCCTTTACTCGGTGGTTTCGCTGGCCGGTTTTGCACTGATGGTGTGGGGCTACAGCATGACGCGCGGCGAGGCGGGCTTGTGGAATCCGCCGGGGTGGACGCGCCATGCCACGGTGCTACTGATGCTGGTGTCGTTCATCCTGCTCGCGGCCGCGTATGTGCCCGGCAACGGCATCAAGGCGCGCATTGGTCATCCGATGGTGCTTGGCATCAAGGTGTGGGCGTTTGCGCACCTGCTCTCGAACGGCCGCATCGGCGATGTGCTGCTGTTCGGCGCGTTTCTGGTCTGGGCGATTCTGGATTTCAAGGCCGCGCGCGGGCGCGACAAAGCGGCGGGTACCAGCTATGCCTCTCTTGGCGCAGCGCGCACCGCCATCGCAGTGACACTAGGCCTGGCGGCATACGTGGTGTTCATGTTATGGCTGCACACCTTGCTCATCGGCGTGCGGCCGTATTGACCCCGATAGTGGTAGTTGACGTTTTCATGGCAAGCACCTCGGAAACTGTTGCTGCAAGCGCCTCTTCAGGGGCACTCGCCTGCGGGGCAAGCCCACCAAGGGTTTTCGGGCGGTTCAACGCGCCTGTTTCCAAAACACGTCTTTAAGCGCGATACGCCCGTCGCGCACCGCAATCAATTCGATGCCGCGCAACGCAAACGCCGCGCCGCCGCGATATTGGCCGCGCACCAGATAGGTCATGACGATCTGGTCTGCCCCCAGACCCTTGCAGGAAACGTTTTCGAATCGCAGGGTCTCGAACAACGCATCGTTATCGGCGATGCCCTGAAAAAAACCCGCCAGCCCCTTGCGCACGCGGCCATCCGGGCCGCCCTCTCCAGCCTCGCCAAGCGCGAAATGCCACTCGGCGTCGTCGGTAATCACAGTGGCGAGCTGAGCTGCATCCCGGCTGAAATAGGCTTTGCCGAAGCGCTGCATGATGCTGGTGGCGGTACTGTCGTCGATGTCGTCCATTGGCGGGCAGGCTCCTCTGGTGCGCCGAGCGGGGCGCGATGATGGGGGGAAGCGGTCGATCTGAATTGGGCAGGCGTCAGCTTACGCCACTCACGGCGTTCGGGCACGCGTCTGGAAACACATCGGGACGCACCTCGGGACATCGCCGGCGGGCTTGGTTTGAGCGCCCTGCCAACTCCGGTAAAGTTCGTGCCTGTTCAAATACCGCAAACATTCCAGAAGAGATCGACATGACCCAAGACCTGCTTGAATCGTTCGAGAACGGCATCGCCACGCTGACCATGAACCGGCCTGACTCGCGCAATGCCCTGACCCGCGAAATGATGCAGGCCCTCGCCGAAGCCCTGCCACGTCTGGCCGCCGACCCGGCCGTGCGCGCGGTGGTGCTCACCGGCACTGGCGTTGCCTTTTGCTCGGGCGGTGATGTCAAGGGCTTTGCCAAGCGTGCCGCCAGCGGCGCGGGCGACGTGTCGCTTGACCAGAAGGTTACCGACCTGCGCATGCGCATGGACACCAGCCGCTGGCTGCACGAAATGCCCAAGCCGACACTTGCGGTGATTCCGGGTGCGGCGGCCGGCGCTGGCCTTTCGCTAGCACTGGCCTGCGACATGCGCATCGCCGCCGACACCGCCAAGTTCACCACCGCGTTTTCGAAAATTGGTTTGTCGGGCGACTTTGGCGGCAGCTATTTTTTGAACCACCTGGTCGGTTCCGCCAAAGCGCGCGAACTCTATTTCAGCGGCCGCGTGGTCATGGTCGACGAGGCCTTGCAAATCGGTATGGTCAACCGCGTCGTGCCGGCCGCACAACTGGCCGAGGCGGCGAAGAGTTGGGCTGCCGAACTGGCGGCCTTGCCGACCGTCGCCATCGGCTACATGAAACGCAACCTCAATACCGGATTGCGTGCATCGCTCTCCGACGTGCTCGACGCCGAGGCAATCCACATGATTCGCACTTTCGAGACCGACGACCACAAAGGTGCCGCAGCAGCATTTGTCGAAAAGCGCGCACCACAGTTCAAGGGGCGTTGAGTGCAATGTCCCGGGGCCGCGCCTGATGCGATTGGCGGCGCGGGCCGGTCGAGCGGGAACTGTACCAGCGGCGCGGCGCCTTCAAGTACAGTGGCGCCATCATCGATGTGGTGGTCGATTCGCGCGGCTTCGCGCCGGACTCTGCATTTGCCAAGGGCTGAACACCCGCTCAACGAGGAGCCAACAGCATGACATTCCAAAACCGGCGAGCGTGGCTTGGCGCCGCAGGCGGGCTTGGTGCTTCGCTTTGCGTGCCCACCGGACTCTGGGCCCAATCGGCGAGCTGGCCGGTAGGCACCATCAAGTTCATGGCGCCGGTGCCGGCCGGTGGCGGCGTCGACCTGTTTTGCCGCCGTGTTGCAGACCGCTTGGCAACCCAACTGGGCGTCAACGTCGTCATCGAGAACAAGCCCGGCGCCGGCGGCCTGCTCGGCGCGCAGGCGCTGGGCGCGAGCGCGCCGGACGGCTCCAACATCGGATACCTGCACGCCGGTCACCTGACGCTGCAGGCAATGGGCGCGAAGATTGACCTGACGCGCGATTTCGTGCCGCTCGCCGGGCGCTACTCGGTGTCGCAGTTCGTCATTGCGGTCCACCCCGAATCCCCTTACAAGACCCTGGCCGACCTGATCCGCGCGATTCAGGCGCAGCCGGGCAAACTCAACTACGGGTCCGGTGGCATCGGCACGCCGGGGCACATGACTTTCGAATCCTTGCGCCTGCGCGTTCCGGGGCTCGATGCGGTGTTCGTGCCGTACAAGGGCGCGATTGATGCCGTCAATGCGGTAGCGGGGAAGAACCTGGATTTCGTCTCCGGTCTGCTGTCGGCGACGCTGATTCAAGTGCGTGCCGGCCGCCTGCGCGCGCTCGCGGTGAGCGGTACCACGCGCTCGCCACAACTACCCGGCGTGCCCACCATCGCCGAATCCAGCTACCCCGGTTTCAGTCTGGTGAGCTGGGGCGGCGTCTATGCGCCGCTAAAACTGCCTGCCGACCTCGCGAACACGCTGCGCGGCGTGCTCGCGCGCATCGCCGCTGATCCGGAGTTCAAGGCCTTCATGGACACGCAAGGCTCGGAGACACTGCCGCCCGAGACGCCTGACGCATTTGCCGCTTTCTACAAGACCAGCCTCACGCGCGAAACCGAACTGGTCAACAAGCTCGGCCTCAAACTGCCGTAATCGACTCGGAGACGCTGTGGAGCACGTTGATGTACTGATCGCCGGTGCCGGCATCTCCGGCGTGGGCGCGGCGTATCACCTCAAGACCCAGGCCCCCGGCACCACATGGCGCGTGCTGGAGGCGAAGGACAGCTTCGGCGGCACCTGGGTCACGCACCGCTACCCGGGCATCCGTTCGGACAGCGACCTTTACACCTTCGGCTACCGCTTCAAGCCCTGGACCGGCAAACCGATTGCCACGGCAGACGAAATCCTGCACTACATGGGGGAAGTGATCGACGAGAATGGCCTGGGCGAAGGCCTCCGTTACCGCCACCGCATCCTCAATGCCAATTGGTCCTCGGTGGACCAGCGCTGGCATCTTGTGGTGCACCGCGAAGACACCGACGCCACGTTCGAGATGACAGCGGGTTTCCTGTGGATGTGCCAGGGCTATTACCGTCATGACGAAGGCTACACCCCGACATGGCCCGGCATGGCCGATTACCGCGGCCGCATTGTCCATCCGCAGACCTGGCCTGACGACCTGGACCTCGCCGGCAAACGCGTGCTGGTGATCGGCTCGGGCGCCACCGCGGCCACGCTGGTGCCGAACATCGCCGGCAAGTGCGACCACATCACCTTGCTGCAACGTTCCCCCACCTACTTTCGCACGGCGCGCAACGTTAACGAGTTTGCCGACATGCTGCGCCAGCTTGAGCTGCCCGAGGAATGGACCCATGAAATCGTGCGTCGCAAAATTTTGTTCGAGCAGGGCGCCTTCGCGCGCCGCTGCCTGGCCGAGCCGGAGAAGGTCAAAGAGGAGCTGGTCGGCAACGTGCGCAGCATCCTCGGCGACACCGCAAATGTGGATCGAGACTTCACGCCGCACTACCGGCCATGGCAGCAACGCCTCGCGTTCATTCCGGATGCCGACCTGTTCGAGGCGATCAAGGTTGGTCACGCGTCCGTGGTCACCGATGAGATCGAACGCTTCACGCCCGAGGGCGTGACGCTGAAATCAGGGGCAACGCTCAGGGCCGACATCGTCGTCACCGCTACCGGATTTCATCTCTCCGCTTTCGGCGACATTCCGTTCACGTTGGACGGGGCGCCGCTTGACTGGTCAAAGACCGTCAGCTGGCGCGGCGCCATGTTTACCGGCGTGCCGAACCTGATGTGGGTATTCGGCTACCTGCGCTGGAGCTGGACACTGCGCGTTGACCTGTTGGGAGACTTGGTCTGCCGCCTGTTGGCGCACATGCGCAGCAAAGGGGTCAGTGTGGTGACACCGCAGTTGCGCGCGCAGGATGCGACGATGCCGCGCCTGCCATGGGTTACGCCGGACAGCTTCAATCCAGGCTACCTCGCGCGTGGCATGTCGCACATGCCGCAGCAGGGCGATGTCGAACCTTGGCTGCACACCCAGGACTACGACCTCGACCGCAAACAACTACCCGCTGCCGCCCTCGACGACGGTAGCCTGGAATATCGCTAACCCTACCCGGACTTTGAGGAACTTTGACCATGCATGATCTCGCGATCAGAAACGGCAGCATCATCGACGGCACCGGCGCACCGGCCTTCAGCGGCGACCTCGCCATTGACGCCGGGCGCATTACCCAGGCGGGGGGCAAAGCCGGCGCGGCACGGCGCGAGATCGACGCCACCGGCGCCATCGTCACGCCCGGCTTTGTCGACATCCACACCCACTTTGACGGCCAGCTCACGTGGGACCCCTACCTCTCGCCGACCTCGGGCCATGGTGTGACCACCATCGTCGCCGGCAATTGCGGCGTCGGCTTCGCACCGGCCAAGCCCGACAAGCACGCCTGGCTGATTGATTTGATGGAAGGGGTTGAAGACATTCCGGGCGCAGCACTGGCCGAGGGCATTCAGTGGGAATGGGAGAGCTTCCCCGAGTACCTCGACGCCATCGCGCGCCGCAAATACGCGGTCGATATCGGCACCCAGGTGCCGCACGGCCCGCTGCGTGCCTACGTGATGGGCGAGCGCGGCACCGCCAACGAAGAAGCCACGCCAGATGACATCGCGCAGATGGCGGCACTGACGCAAGAGGGATTGACGCGCGGTGCGCTTGGTTTCTCCACCTCGCGCGTGTTGATCCACAAGTCGAAATCCGGCGATCTGGTGCCCGGCACCTTTGCCAGCCGCGAAGAACTGTTCGGCATCGGCGCGGCGATTCGCGCCGCCGGGCACGGCCTGTTTCAGCTGACCTCGATTCACGACAAGCTCGAACCCGAATACGCCTGGATCAAGGACCTGGCACGCGAAGCGGGTTGCCCGGTGCAGTTCAATTTGCAGCAGGCCGACCCGGCGCCGGATCAATGGAAAACCATTCTCGCGATGATCGAGGCAGCGCAAAGGGAGGGCCTGCACATCTATGCCGGCATGGCGGGGCGCCCGGCCGGCATGCTCTACAGCTGGCAGTCGAGCCTGCACCCGTTCATCGGCTATCCCTCGTTCGCGACCATCGCCGCGTTGCCGTTTGCCGAAAAAATGCAGCGCCTCACCAACCCCGCGTTTCGTGCGGCGCTATTGGCCGAGACCCCGCGCGACCTCGGTCCGCAAGGCAACTTCGTGACGCGCAGTTTTCACAAATTGTTCCTGCTCGGTGACCCGCCCGAGTACGAACCGGAAGCATGCAACAGCGTCGCCGCCATCGCAGCCGCGTGCGGGCGCCGCCCGGAAGAAGTGGTCTACGACATGATGATGGGCAATGACGGCGCCGCCCTGGTGTATTTCCCGATCTTCAATTATTCGAACGGCAACATGGACCACCTGCGCACGCTGATGCGGTCCGAGGCGACCGTGCTGTCGCTCGGCGATGCCGGCGCGCATTGCGGCTTCATCTGTGATTCATCGCTGCCGACCTTCATGCTCACCCACTGGGCGCGCGACCGCGCGCGCGGCGCACGCCTGCCGCTCGAATTCGTTGTGCGCCGCCAGACCCGCGACACCGCGCGTGTCTACGGCCTCAACGATCGTGGCGTACTCGCGCCCGGCTACCGCGCCGATGTGAACATCATCGACTACGCCAGGCTGCATCTAAACGCGCCGTACATCACCTACGACCTGCCGGCCAAGGGGCGGCGGCTGATGCAGACCGCCAGTGGTTATGTCGCGACGATCAACAGCGGCGTGCCGGTGATGATGAACGGCGCGCCCACGGGGGATTTGCCGGGGCGCTTGATTCGCGGGCCGCAACACGCGCCCGCATAAACCACCGTCAGATAAATTCGGGGGCGCTGTCGGGCCTGAGAGGTGCATGGATAGGGCGTCTGCAGCCTATGAGCCCTAACATTGGCTTGCACCAAGGGTTTGCGAGCAATGTCCACCGGAAATGATGA
The DNA here is from genome assembly GCA_031362905.1 of Burkholderiales bacterium. GTDB lineage: Bacteria > Pseudomonadota > Gammaproteobacteria > Burkholderiales > JAEUOS01 > CANJDH01. The sequence goes on from JANLTL010000713.1 coordinate 19,782, forward strand.
TGTCCTGCGCACCTTCGTCAAGCGCGGCCTGATCGACAAAGCGGACGCCGCCGGAAGGTGCGCCCGGGCGCATGACGGAGGCTTCTCGGTGAATGGCCAGGTGCGCGTCGTCATCGGTACCAGGGCGTGCTCGTGCCCAATGCCCGACTTTGGGCGGCGGTCACCGCCCCGGCTCCTGTCGTCGTCGCGCCAACGCCGACTGTTGTGACGACCAGCGAAGAGCGCCGTCATCGCGCCGTGGCCCGGTATCTGCGGGCCACGCGGCTGGCACGCACTGATGAAGCCCTGCCGCTGAGTTGCCCGATCTGCGACAGTCAGATGCGCATCATCGGCTTCATCAACGATGCGGGCACATGGGGAAATTCTCAATCACATCGGCGAATCTGAATGAGGGCGTTGATTCAGGTTTGTGCAGAGCACAAAACGGCGCGTGTAACGGTCTGGCGTTGAAAGGTAAAATTGGCCTTACCAATTTCGGAGAGTTGGTAGGGACCGCATCATGGCGATTGCGCCGGTTATCAAGGAGACAAACATGCAACTGAGGAAAAAATTGCTGGCTGTGGCAACCGGCTTGGGGCTTCTGCTCGGCTCCAGCGCTGCCGTCGCGCAGGAAAAACTGGTGGTCTGGTTCACCAAGGGCTTCTACCCCGCCGAAGACAAGGCCCTTGACACCATGATCTTCCGCTTCGAGCAGAAGACCGGGGTCAAGGTTGAGCTTTCGCTCTTCGCGGTCCAGGACATCATGCCCAAGACGGTGGCGGCACTCGATGCCGGCACCGTGCCGGACGTGTCCTTCGGCCTGACCTACGACTTCCAGGCGGCTGGCAAGTGGGCCTTCGAAGGCAAACTGGTGGACCTTTCGGACATCCTCGCGCCGATGAAGGACAAGTTCCTGCCCAATACCATCTCGACCGCCTATCTGTACAACGACAAGACCAAGAAAAAAGCCTACTACGCCTTCCCGGTCTACCAGCAGACCATCCACATCCAGTACTGGAAGGATATGCTGGCCGAAGCCGGCTTCAAGGACAGCGACATTCCGCAGGACTGGAAAGCCTACTGGAATTTCTGGTGCGACAAGGTTCAGCCCGCGCACCGCCAGAAGACCGGCAAGCGCACCTTCGGCATCGGCAATCCCCTGGGCGTCGATTCGACTGACTCCTTCTTCAGCTTCTACCAGTTCCTGATCGCCCACGGCGCGCGCCTGGTTGACGATTCGGGCAAGCTGGTGATTGACCAGGCCAAGAACCGCACCGCAGCGATCGCCGCCTTGAAGGACTACACCGACATGTACGGGAAGGGTTGCACACCGCCTTCGTCGAATGCCTGGAAGGACCCGGACAACAATGTCGCCTTTCACAACAAGACCACCGTCATGACCCACAACGCGACCATTTCGATCGCCGCCAAGTGGCTCGATGACATGAACAACGCCGCGCTCACGGCCGAGCAGCGTGCGCAGGCCAAGAAGAACTATGAGGAACTCATCGCCACCGCCGGCTGGCCGAAGAAGGTCGACGGCACGCCGATGTCCTACCTCGCGGCGATCAAGGTTGGCGCGGTCTTTGAAGGGGCCAAGAACGTCAAGCGCGCCAAGGAATTCGTCGCTTTCATGATGGAAGATTCCAACCTCGTGCCCTATACCGAAGGTGCCCTGGGACGCTGGTTCCCGGTGACCAAGGGCGGGGCTGCACGCGACTTCTGGCAGACCGACACGCACCGCAAGACCGTGCACCGCCAATTCGCAAACGGCACCAATCCCTTCCCCTTCGTCTACAACTACAAGTTCACGATCCTCAATAACGAGAACGTCTGGGCCAAGGCGATGAGCCGTGTCACCAACGACAAGTGGACTTCCGAGCGTGCCGTCGACGAGATGATCGCACGCATCAAAGCCGTCGCCGGCTGACGGCCTGAAGCGGGCGCGGCGCCTTCGAAGGGGCGCCGCCCGCACCAGCGATGGCAGCAGTCCTTTCCCCCATCGGCCACGCGGCTGCAACGCCCGCGCGGTCGGTCGTCGGGAGCACGACACCATTCCGGCCTGCTTCCTGGAATACGGTGGGCTGGCTCTTGATTGCGCCCTATGTGCTGGTGTTCCTGATTTTCGTCGTGTTCCCGGTGAGCTATGGGCTCTATCTCGCGCGCGATCCGCAAAGCTACGTCAAGCTCTGGCACGACCCGGTGTTTTTCAACTCGGTCATCAATACGCTGTTGTTCCTGCTGGTGGTGGTTAACGTCAAGTTCATGCTGGCGCTGTTCCTGTCGGGGTTTTTCGTCCACGAGCGCGCCTGGATTCGCGTTCTGTCAGTGATTTTCATCCTGCCATGGGCGGTACCCTCGATCCCGACCATCCTGTCGTTCCGCTTCATGCTCAACCCGGAATGGGGTCTGATCAACAGCCTGATCTTCAAGTTCACGGCTTTGGATGGCCCGAACTGGCTGAACGATCGCTGGATCGCATTTACCATGGCCGGCCTCGTGCACATCTGGAAGTCGCTGCCGTTCTGGACCCTGATTCTGGTGACGGGCCGGCTGGCAATTTCGAAGGATTTGTACGAGGCAGCAGCGGTGGACGGCGCCACCGGCTGGCAGAAATTTGCCTGGATCACCTGGCCGTCGGTGCGCACGCTCTACCTGACCTCCGTGATCTTGTCGATGATCTGGACCCTGGGGGATTTCAATTCGGTCTATCTGTTGACCGGCGGCGGGCCCGGTGACCTGACGCACGTGATGGCCACGCTCGGCATCCGCTACCTGCGCCTCGACCAGCTCGACATGGCGATGGCAACCATTGTCGTGGCGCTGCCCTTCGTGCTGCCGCTGGTGTATTTCATGGTCAAGCGCCTGTCGGGCGAACCGGAAGACAGATGAACGCGCGCAAGTGGTTCAACGAAGCGACTCTGGTGCTGATTGGCATTCCGGTTTTTCTATGGACGATCGTGCCGATTTATCACATGTTCCTGTTCGCGATCTCGCCCAAGGACAGTGCTTTCGCCGGCAAGCTCTGGCCCGATTCGCCGACGCTGAAGAATTTCGAGTTCGTGTTCATGCAAAAGCACCATTACCTGAACCATTTCTGGAGCCAGTTGTGGTCCAGCACGCTGATTGCCTTTGCCACTGGTTTGCTGACGCTGATGATCGCGACCGCCGCCGCGTTCGCCATCAGCCGCCTCAAGGTCAGGGGAGGGCGCGCCGTGATGAATTTCGCGCTCGCCACCTATTTCATTCCGGCGGCGTTCCTGGCCGTGCCGATGTACAAGGCGATGGGCGTGTACGGCCTGCTCGACACCAAGGCCGCCTTGATCCTGGCGATGGTGACGCTGGCCTCACCGTACGCGATCTGGGTACTCAAGCAAGCCTCGGACAAGCTGCCAGTGGAACTGGACGAGGCAGCCATCATGGACGGCGCCACGGCGATGCAATTGTTCCGGCTGGTCTACCTGCCGCTGATGGTGCCTTCGCTGGTGGCGATCGGCACCTACGCGGTGTTGCTCGCCTGGAACGAATATCTCTATGCCTTCCTGCTGATGTCCGACGAGAAGACCGTGCCGTTGTCGGTGGCGCTTGGCTTGTTCATGTCGGCGGATGACTCACCCTGGGAACTGCTGATGGCCACCGGATTCATCTACGCACTGCCCCCTGCGGCGATCTACTACGCGTTCAAGAAGTACATGGTGTCCGGGCTGACGGCCGGCGCCGTCAAGAGCTGATCGGCCCAAGATCCGCTCGCACCAACGATTTCCGGCCTTTACTCAAAATCTTTGATGAACGCAACACTGACCGCACGCTTGCAAAAACTTTACACCGGCGCGGTGCACGATGTGCTGCGCTCGATCGGTCACGACAATTGCGTCCTGCCCGTCAATATTCGTCCGCTTGATCCGGCCCTCAAGGTTGCCGGCCCGGTCTGGACGGTTTCGGGACGCATTGACCGCACGCAATCGCGCCACGACACCTTGCTGGGCTGGACCACCTTGCTCTCGAAGGCGCCGGCTGGCCATGTGGTGGTGTGCCAACCCAATAACCAGGAAGTTGCGCTGATGGGCGAACTCTCGTCCGAGACGCTCAAGAACAAGGGCGTGCTGGGCTACGTGGTCGATGGCGGCTGCCGTGATTGCGATTTCATCCTGGAACAACGTTTCCCGGTGTTTCATACGTTTTTCACGCCCAGCGACATCGTGGCACGCTGGATCCCGGATCACTATGCAGAGCCGGTGACCTTGGGGACGGTGACGATTCGCACCGGGGACTACCTGCTGGGAGACCGCGATGGTGTGGTGATCATCCCGCAGGAGATGGCCGAGAGTGTCATCACCAAGACCGAGGAAGTGGCAGTCACCGAAAACCAGGTGCGTGAGGCCATTCGGGGCGGCATGGATCCGGTTGAGGCGTACCTCAAGTACGGCAAATTCTGATCGATGACTGACCGTCGGTTGCTCCTGCTCTGTCCCGAAGACAATTGCCTCGCGGTCGGGGCGTCACTCGACGCGGGTGCGGAGTTTGAGGTGGAAGGTGAGCGCGTGCGGGCACCGCTGGCCATTGGCATTGGTCACAAGCTGGCAAGGCATGACATCGCTGTCGGTGAAAAGATCCTCAAATACGGCGCCGTGATTGGCTCGGCAACCCGGCCGATCAGGCGTGGCGAGCTGGTGCATTTGCACAACCTTGCCAGCGACTACATTCCCACCTATACGCTCCCGGCAGCATGATGGCGGTGAGTCTGGCGCTTAAGTTGCGGCGGTCTGCAGCGGCAAAACTGGTCGGCTTCATCAAGGGTTGAATCGAAATGGCTCTCAAGGGATTCTTGCGGCAGGATGGCCGCAAAGGCATTCGCAACGTCGTGGCGGTGGCTTATCTGGTGGAGTGCGCGCACCATGTTGCGCGGCATGTTTCATCGCGCTTCGCTGACCAGCCGGTACATTTGATCGGTTTCCCCGGCTGTTATCCGAACGCGTATGCCGAGAAGATGATGCAGCGGCTCACGACCCATCCCAACGTCGGGGCGGTGTTGCTGATTTCGCTCGGTTGCGAGAGCATGAACAAGCAGTGGCTGCTTGACGAAATTACAGCGAGCGGCCGGCCGGTCCACTTGCTCACGATTCAGAAAAATGGCGGCACCCGGCGTACGGTCGAGGCCGGATGCGAGTGGGTCGAGTGGGCGCTGGATGAATTGGCCGGGCAGGAGACCGTGCCGATGGCGTTATGCGAACTGGTGATCGGTACCACCTGCGGTGGATCCGACGGCACCAGCGGCCTGACGGCCAATCCCGCAGTCGGGCGCGCGTTTGACACCCTGATCGCGGCTGGCGCTGCCTGCGTCTTTGAAGAGACCGGCGAGTTGATAGGCTGCGAGCGCCACATGGCGCAGCGCGCCGTTACGCCAGAATTGGGCGCGGAGATCATGCGTTGCATGGAAAAGGCTGCGCGTTACTACGCCACCATGGGCTACGGCAGCTTTGCGGTCGGCAATTCCGATGGCGGCCTCACCACCATCGAAGAGAAATCGCTCGGCGCCTACGCCAAGAGCGGGGCGTCGCAAATCAGCGGCCTGCTCAAGCCGGGCGACATTGCGCCGCCGGGTGGCCTCTACCTGCTTGATGTCGTCCCCGATGGCGAAGTGCGTTTCGGCTTTCCCAACATCAACGACAACGCCGAACTGGCCGAGTTGATGGCGTGCGGCGCACACCTGATCCTGTTCACCACAGGGCGCGGCTCGGTGGTCGGCTCGGCGATCTCGCCGGTCATCAAGATCTGCGCCAATCCCGAGACGTATCGCAATCTCGAAGACGATATGGATATCGATGCAGGACGGATCCTCGAAGGGCGCGCCACTCTCAACGAGGTCGGACGGGAGATTGTCGACGCGGTGACGGCGCTGTGCAATGGCCAGGCGAGCAAGTCCGAAATGCTCGGGCACCAGGAGTTCATCCTGACCTACAAGGCATTCGAGCCCATTGGACCGGCATGCTTGCCGGTACGGCAATGATGGGACCGGCATGCTTGCCGGTACGGCAATGATGGGACCGGCATGCTTGCCGGTACGGCAATGATGGGACCGGCATGCTTGCCGGTTCGTGCCGTGCGATGAATTCGCTGCACCAAGAGCTGACGATGGCTGGCCTGCTTTCTGGTGGCGAACCCGTAACGATCGAACCGCTGGCCGGCGGTGTATCGTCGGACATTTCCCTGGTGACCGCGGGCGCTAGGCGTTTTTGCATCAAACGCGCACTCGAGAAGCTCAAGGTGGCTGCAGACTGGCGTGCACCGGTCGAGCGCAATCGCAGCGAAGTTCAATGGCTCAAGGTGGCGGCTGGTGTGATTCCGGACGGCGTGCCGCAGATATTGGCCGATCGAAGCGCCGACGGCTGGTTTGCGATGGCGTATCTGGAACCCGAGCGGCACCCGGTCTGGAAGAACCAATTGCGTGACGGCATCATCGACCCCGACTTCGCGGCCATGGTTGGGCGCGACATCGGACGCATCCATGCGGCCACCGCAGACAACACCGAGCTTGCGCAACGCTTTGCGACCGACCACATTTTTTATCCGATTCGCCTCGAAGCCTATCTGGTGGCGAGCGCACGCAAGCATCCGG
>JANLTL010000051.1:0-12041 GCA_031362905.1 Burkholderiales bacterium
GCGCTTTGATGTTGCGGCTGACAAAACCGAATTTCAGCGCCGCGAATATTTCAGCCGGATTTGAGACTGCCGCAGGCCGTCGATTCCCTTCCTTTTCATCGTGATCAAAATCGCCTTTTTCAAACAGACCGATCCGGCTGAGCGCAAGATCATTGCAGCCGAACCCGGACAAAGCCTGATGCGTGCAGCGGTCGATGCGGACATCGAAGGCATCGCCGCCGACTGTGGCGGTGCTCTCACCTGCGCCACCTGTCACGTCATGGTGCGTGAGCCCTGGCTCGCGCAGCTGCCGGCGCTGCCGACAGAAGAGGACGACATGCTCGGGTTCACCGCCTGCAGGCGCCAAGCCAATAGCCGCTTGTCGTGCCAGATCATGTTGACCGCGGCGCTTGACGGGCTTGAGATCGACTTGCCCGTCAGCCAGTACTGAGCACCCGCCAGGTACGCAACGAACAGATCGCGGTAACCGTCATCCATACACGCCATCGCGCGCCTTTGCAGATGCGGTCCATCGTCTGCCGCTATTTCCCAACTTCCCAACTTCAACTTCCCTCCCCTTCCCACCTCTTCTTCTGCAAGGATAATCAATGCGCATAGCCATCATGGGCGCCGGTGCTGTCGGCGGCTACTTCGGCGGCCTGCTCTCACTGGCTGGGCACGATGTCACTTTTATCGCACGCGGCGAACACTTGCGTGCCATGCAACAAAACGGTCTCACGCTGGAAACGCCCAAAGACGTATTGCGCGTCACCAGCGCGCGCTTTGTCACGGATCCGCTTGAAGCCGTATCAGGTGGTGCCTTCGATACCGTGTTGTTCGCGGTGAAAGCCTACGACATCGAAGCTGCCGCAGTACCGATGAAACCCTTGGTGGATGCGGGTGCCACCGTGATCTCCGTGCTCAACGGTGTCGATCATCAAGACCGCATCGGCGCCGTATTGGGTGCGGCCAATGTCATCGGCGGCCTCGCCTTGGTGTCCGGCGTGATCACCGCTCCCGGCGTGATTCGCTACACCTCGCCGATGTCGGCACTGCGCTTCGGCGAAGCCGACGGCGGCATGAGTGTGCGCGCCACCGCGTTTCGCGACGCCTGCGTGGCGGCAGGCTTTGGCGCCGAAGTGGTAAGCGACATTCGCGCTGCGCAATGGCGCAAGTTTGTCGGTCTCGCGACCAATGCCGCGCTCACCAGCCTGTTTCGGCTGCCAGCCGGTTACATCTATCACGATCCGGAAATCAGTGCCCTCGCTTTGCGCGGGTTTGCGGAGGTGGCTGCCGTCGCACGCGCAGCAGGAATTTCACTGCCGCCCGACGCAGCCGAACGGGCGCTGGCAATGCACCAGTCGTTCCCCAAGACCATGTATGCGTCGATGTATCACGACATCGCCAAGGGAAAGTCGATGGAACTCGACAGCTTGTCGGGCTATGTCGTCAGCAAGGGTCGTGATCTCGGCGTGCCGACGCCGGTACACGAGATGGCCTATCTGGCGCTCAAGCCCTACAAAGATGGCGCGCCAAAGCCGTTAACTGACTAGCACATCTGCTGCGTGGCTCGTTTTCCGCGCCTAGCTGCGCATGATCGCGTTGCCCCAGAGATTCAGGGTGTGCTGTGCGTGCGGCCATACGCCCGCGGGGCGCCCTGCTTCGCACACTTCAAGATCGCATGAAATCTCGCCGAGATTGCCATCCGGATCCTGCACCATAAAAAAATTGTCATTGCCCGGCCCATGCCGGCCAATGCCCCAGACAATCGGAACGTGCTCGCCTCCCATGTGGTCGGCCCACTCGCGCATGGCTTGCCAGCCGGTCGTTTCAAATGATTGGTGATCGAAACGCGTCTCCGGAGAGCGAAAAAGTGCGAGCGCATGATGCATGCCGTCGGTGCGCAGAAAGCAGGCACGCAAGACGCCAGCGTCATCGAGTACGCGATCCGAGAGTTTGAATTTGAGCGTCTCCTCGTAAAACCTGAGCAGCATCTCGGGCTGGGTAGTGCGCAGGGCGAGGTGTTGTGATGCGGCGGATGGCAGTGCAGAGTGCGTGACGGTCAAACCCGACCGGGATGCGCCATGCGATCTGCGCGACTCGCGCGGCCCGTGCGAAGAGGGCCCAGCATCGGCAGCGGTCGCCGCGCCGTCGCCAGCGACGATGAACACAATGCGGTTGCCGTCCGGATCAACAAAAGACATGGCCTGCGCCCCGATCAGTGCCGAGAACGGCGCCGTCTGGCCCATGCCCACGCTGGCCCGATACGCGGCCAGTGCCGTCGCGTCGGGGAATGCAAACGCGATGTGCTTTATCTGATGTGCCGGGCCGCTCGAGAGCACGATGCGCCGCCGCGCCGCGCAGCACACCCATTCGCCGCCCTCCGCTCGCACCTCGAAGCCGAACGCCTTGGCGTAGAAGTTCGCCAGCGCTTCGGGCTGCGGCGATGACAGATGAACGTGATGCAAGATGGCGCCAATGCTCATGCCGGTTCTCCATGGCGGCATGCCCCGACCGTACGCCAGTCAGATGCCGTCAATCTCATTGTGGCTCGAATACCGCAATCGATTCGACATGCGAAGTATGCGGAAACATGTTGACTACGCCGGCGCTCTTGAGCGCATAGCCGTATTCATGATGCAAGACGCCGGCATCGCGCGCGAGCGTCGCCGGGTTGCACGATACGTAAACGATGCGCTTGGTCTTGCACCTTGCATCGTCCCGCCCGAGCATGCCAATGGCCTTGACAAGTTCCACCGCACCTTCGCGCGGCGGGTCGATCAGAACGCGCTCGAATGGCCCGAGCTTGGCGATGCTCTCCGGCGTCGCCTCGAACAGGTTGGCCGCATGAAACGCAGTGCGCGCAGTCAGTCCATTGTGTGCCGCGTTTTCGCGCGCGCGCACCACTAAAGAGGGGCTGCCCTCAACGCCCACCACCTCGCGTGCCTGCCGTGCCAGCGGCAGGGTGAAGTTGCCTAGTCCACAGAAAAAGTCGCCGACGCGTTCGTGCGGTTGCACATCAAGCAGGCGCAGAGCGCGACTCACCAGCACCTCATTGATCTGGTGATTGACCTGCACGAAGTCGGTCGGTTTGAACGGCATGTTGATGCCGAACTCCGGCAAGTCATAACTCAGCGATTCGATGGCCGGCGGCAAAGGCCAGAATGGCACTGCCGTCTCCGGGCCGCGAGCCTGGAGCCAGAATTGAATTCCGTGCGTCTCGGCGAAGCGCTTGAGGTGTTCTTCATCCGCGCCTGACGGCGCTTCGAGCACGCGTGCCACCAGTACGTCGACATGGTGCGCGTCCTGACTGCCGGCTTGGTGGCAGCCGCCTTGATTGCTGCGGCGAGCGCCAATCGCCAATTCAAACTGTGGCAAGCGGTCACGAATCGACAATCCCGCGACCAGATCACGCAGCGGCATCAACAACTTCGAAATCCGCTCTGGCAGAATCGCGCACGAACGCAGGTCGGCAATAAAACTACTGCGCTTTTCATGAAAACCGACCAGTACGCCACCCTTTTTTGGTACATGGCGCACGGACATGCGTGCGCGATAGCGGTAGCCCCAGGCCGGACCATGAATCGCACGCAGCAACATCTCGGGCTGCACCCTGCCGATGAAACGCAAGTTGTCTTCGAGCACACGCTGTTTGATAGCGACCTGCGTGCGCACGTCGGCATGCTGCATCGTACAACCGCCACAGGTGCCGTAGTGCGCGCAATGCGGCGTGATGCGAGAGCCGCCCGCCTTGAGCACCTCAATCAGCTGCGCATTTTCGTATTTTGACTTCTTGCGATACGGCGACGCGATCACCGTCTCGCCCGGCAACGCGCCATCGACAAAAATGACTTTGCCATTGATGTGCGCGACACCGCGTGCTTCGTGGTCAACCGATTCGATTTCAAGCTGATAGGAGCCGGACATGCGGATGGTCTGGTTTGCGGGCACTGCCCGCAAAGCCTTGGTGGGAGCGGCTTCTGGCGGCATTGCCTACGAAATTGTTGGTGGGTGAGGCTTGGGGACTGATCTTGGGTAAGGATCAACTCCATTATCGCCTGCAACACAGCCGACAAGCAGCCACAACCAGCCGACAACCGCCCGGAAGGGTAATCATCAAGCGATCAGCGGACAAATCATTTGCACGAAGCAATGTTAGACAACACCGCTGGCGGCGATCTCCTGATTGACAGCAGGCTGCCGCCTCAAACCTGACGATGGCTCGGGCGTAGCTGCCGGGAAGCGTTACCAAATCGTGCCATCGGCTTTGCCCGAGGTTTGGCATGCTTTTGCATTGCAACAAACACGCACTTCTGCTATACTTCCGTTATCAGACGCGGGGTGGAGCAGTCTGGCAGCTCGTCGGGCTCATAACCCGAAGGTCACAGGTTCAAATCCTGTCCCCGCAACCAAACAAATCAAGGGCCTGCATTCGTGCAGGCCCTTTTGTTTTGGCTTTGGCGTCTTGACTCGTGAAGGCTTCGAGTAGGTCACGAACGAATCCTTCAGCCACATCGGCACTACCGCTGCTCTGGCCGACGCGCTGCGACCAATCAAACCGGCGCATGCTCGTTGCGATAGTCAACCGGCGAGATACGGGTAGCCCGATAGCGACAGCGAAAATCCGCTGTGCGTCACATCCAGCAACGCGCTCGCACCAAATGGAATGGTGACCTTGTCGCGGCAGTGCCCGAATGGCAGGCCAGTGATGATGGGCAGCTTGAACCGCGCCCGCAGGTGATCAACCATTGCCGCAAAGTCATAGCCATTGTCGTTTGGCTGTAGCCGGTAGCCCGAGAAATCCCCGAGCAGCAGCGCGCGCTGGCGTTGCAGCACGCCAGCGTGGTGGAGTTGATAGAGCATGCGCTCAATGCGGTAAGGATGCTCGCCAATGTCTTCAACAAACAGGATGCCGTTGTGGATGCGCGGGAGATAGGGCGTGCCGACCAGATGGGCGATCATTGCGAGGTTGCCGCCCCAAATGCGCCCGCGCACCTGCAACGGTTGCGGATTGGGTGTCGTCACCTCGATCTGATGCCGTGCCTGATTCAACACGCCAAAAAAGTGGTTTTCGGTAAACGTGCTGACCGCCTCTGCACCAAAGTCGTAACACGCCGTGGGCCCGCAGTAGCCCATGGCTTTGACCCGCGCATGCGCTGCTGCAGCAATTGCCGTGATGTCGCTATGCCCGGCAAGAATTTTCCCGGAGCGGGCAATCAAACCGTAGTCGATGCGGTCAAGCAAGCGTGACACGCCATAGCCGCCGCGCACGGCCATCACCAGATTCACGTCATCACGCGCAAGCATGGTGTGCAGTGCTGCGAGCCGCGTACTGTCATCTCCCGCAAACCGTTGGTGGGAGAGACTCACCGCGGCTGGGCAGATTACGCGAAAGTCGTGCAGCTTGAACCACGCAATAGCGCGCTCAAGCGCCGCCGGGTCCATCACCTGCCCGGAGGGCGCGATGAATCCAATGCCTGGGCGCTTGCGGCGCCCAGGCATTGCCGACCGCTGGCGCGGAGTGCGCCTAACTGGTCCGTCGCCGACTCCGGCGTTGTGGCTTTTAGTCATCATCACAACACCCGCAACGCCTCGCGCGCAACCGGTTCGCCCCACTCCTGCAAAAAGTGTCCGCCTTCTGCCACTTCAAACGGAGGCGGGCAATCGCGGATCAGCTTGCGCACGCTGGCCATGACTGGTGGCCCGAGCACCGGGTCTTGCATGCCGACCGCCATGAAGGTCTTGCCCCGCCACTGCGTCTGGAACCATTCTCGCGCACGGCGCGACAACGCCGCACCACCTGCGTCGGGCTGATCCGGCACCAGGTTGGGAAAGCGCCGCACGCCAGCCTTGAACGTCACGTCGGGATACGGCGCGTCATATGCTGCAGCTTCTGGCGGCGACAGATGCGGGCAGGCGCGCCCCAACAACTTGCCCACCGCCATGTCCGGATTCTTGTTGTTGAATGCGCGCCAGTCCAGAAAGCCCTGCCCCAACGGGACGTCGCCGGTAGCAAATGCGGTGTTCATGATGAGCAGGCCGCTGAAACGCTCCGCCATCTCCATCGGCAGCGTGAGCCCGAGCAGACCACCCCAGTCTTGCACTACCAGCACGATGTTACGCAAGTCGAGGCGCTCGATCAAATTGAGCAGCATGCCGCGATGAAAATCGTAGGTATAGCGCGCATCATCGACCGGTTTGTCACTCTTGCCAAAACCGAACAGGTCTGGCGCGACCACACGGTGCCCTGCCTGCGTGAACACCGGAATCATCTTGCGATAAAGGTAGCTCCAGGTAGGCTGCCCGTGCAAACAGAGAAACGTCTTCTGCGAAATGGCGGCCAACGCGTCAGCAGCCCCGCTCTCGTCGAGATAGTGCAATCGCAAGCCTTGGTAGCCCTTGAGATCACCGATGTAGTGCGGGGCAAACGGGTAGCCCGGCAAATTGTCGAAGCGCTGATCCGGCGTGCGCAACACATCATTCATGACTGACTCCTGTTTCTCGCTGCGGCGGCGCTGCGCAAAAAAGTTCTTCAGCAGTGCGCCACATTCATCCTGCAACACGCCACCTTGCAGCACGGTTTGATGATTCAGCCGGGGCTGGTCGAACAGATTGATCACGCTGCCTGCCGCACCCGTTTTCGGATCGTACGCCCCAAAGATGACTTTTTTCAGGCGCGCATGCAGCATCGCGCCGGCACACATGGCGCAAGGCTCGAGCGTGACATACAACTCGCAGTCGGGCAGGCGATAGTTGCCCAGCTTGGCCGCAGCCGCGCGCAAGGCAATCATCTCGGCGTGCGCCGACGGGTCATGCGCGGCGACCGGCTGGTTGCGTCCGGTGGCAATGACTTCGCCCATGCGCACCACCACCGCTCCCACTGGCACTTCACCGGCGCTCGCAGCCAGCAATGCCTCCTCGGCTGCGAGGCGCATGAATACTGATTCTGCGGGCGATGCGCCGCCATAATCGTTGGTGGAAGCCATCCTTGGGGCAGACGTCGGTACCGGATCAGGCTGCCGGCGGCGCCACTGTCAAGCCGCGCACGCCGTGCCTGGCGATCAGCTGTGCGACCAACCCGGTTTTGATGTCTTCTGCGAATTCGTGCAAGTAGGTCACCGATGCAGACCGCGCGCGCGGCGTGCCGATGGCTTGCTGAATCGCCGTGAAGCGCCCTTCAAGAATGCGCGATCCTGGATGCTTGGCCTGATCGGCCACCAGGCGCGGGCGCAGGCCGGCGAGTACATCAAGCTTCTCGCGTACAAACAACTGGTATGAGCCTTCGATGCCTTCGGCACGATGCAAGCTTGCATGTTGCAAGTTGCGGCGCAGATACATGTCGTAAGCGCTCTTGTCGGCCAGCGCAATACGCACCCCGGGCCGGTCCACTTCTGCCAGCGACTGGATCGGCGAATCAGCCAGCACCAGATAGGTCGCTTCGATTTCGACGTAGGCAGCGGTAAAGGTGATCTCAGCGGCACGCAATGGATCTGCGCCAATCAGGCCGATGTCCCAGACGCCGTCGGTCACTGCAGCAGCGAGATCACCGGGCTGGTCATAGGGCACGAAGGCCACCGGCACGCCAAGCCTGCGTGCAAGTTCGCGGCCGATGTCGGGAGCCACCCCCGCGAAGTCGCCATTGGCATCCTTGGCCGCATTGTTCAACAAGAAATTGGCGAGATTGAGCGCAACACGCAAAGTACCGGTGGGAGCAAGCTCAGTGCGCAGTGCAGGAGACACGTGGTTGGTCATGAAGGTTCCGATGGATTCACTGCTGTGCGATATTCACTCTGCCTGCACCTCGGCGCGTTTGACAGTCGGCGCCCATTTGGCCACCTCCGCGCGAATGAAGCTGTGGTACGCATCAGGGGTCTCCTGTACCACCGTGGCACCGCGCGATTCAAGCTGTTCGCGCGTCTTGGTTTCAGCAGTGGCACGATTCAATGCCTGATTCAATTTGACGATCACTTCACGCGGCGTCGCCGCCGGAACATTCAGCCCGAACCAGGCGGTTACTTCATAGCCCTTCAATCCCGCTTCATCGAGCGTAGGCAGTTCCGGCATCGCCGGTGACCGCTTCAGACTGGTGACCGCAAGAGGCCGCATTTTGCCTGCCTTGATCTGCGGAATGACCGGCGGGAGATTGTCGAACATGAGGTGTGTCTCACCCGCCAGCAAAGATGACACCGCCGGGCCGGAACCACGAAACGGAATATGCACAATGAACTTGTTGGTCATCGCTTTAAACAATTCCATCGACATTTGCGGTGAGGTCCCATATCCGTTCGACGCATAGTTGAGCTTGCCCGGATTCTGCTTCAGATGAGCGACCAGCTCCGCCGTCGTTTTGACCGGCAGCTACGGATTGACCAGCAGCACGTTGGGCACGGTGCCGTAGCGTCCGACATAGGCCAGATCATCTTGTGGCTTGTAATTGAGCTTGGCATAAATCAGCGGACTGATGGCGAGAGAGGGATTGCCAAGCAGAACGGTGTGACCATCCGGGGCAGCGCGCGCCACCGACTCGGCCCCCACATTGCCACCCGCGCCCGACCGGTTTTCGATCACCACTGTTTGGCCCAGGGTGGTTTGCAAGGCAGGCTGCAGAATGCGCGCCACCAGGTCAATCAAGCCTCCCGGTGGGTATGGCACGACAATCGTCACCGTGCGCGAAAGATAGGTCTGCGCGTGAGTTCCGGTGGCACAGCAGGCGAGAAGCAATGCGAGCGAGTGTGTGAAGCTGAGTCTCATTGTGGGATCTCCGGTGGGCGTCTTTTGGTCGTCTTGCTGTCGTCGTGCTATTGCCTCGTTATCGTGTTCCGGTCAAGTGGCTGTCAATAATACTTCGGGCAAACGACACCAACCCGCAACCGGTTTCGGCGTAGACGGGTGCGGGCGCCCTACTCCCACTCGATCGTCGCCGGCGGCTTCCCCGAAATGTCGTACACCACCCGGTTGATCCCGCGCACTTCGTTGATGATGCGGTTCGACACTCGCCCCAGCAACTCGTGCGGCAGATGCGCCCAGTGCGCGGTCATGAAGTCCTGTGTCTGCACCGCACGCAGCGCGACGACGTATTCGTAGGTGCGGGCGTCGCCCATCACGCCCACCGACTTGACCGGCAGGAACACGGCAAAGGCCTGCGAGGTGAGGTCGTACCAGCTCGCGCCTTGCGCGTCCCTGGTATTGCGTAATTCCTCGATGAAGATGGCATCCGCCCGGCGCAACAGGTCGGCGTACTCGCGCTTGACTTCGCCCAGGATGCGCACGCCCAGCCCCGGGCCGGGGAACGGATGGCGATACACCATCTCAGGCGGCAGGCCCAAGGCGATGCCTAGCTTGCGCACTTCGTCCTTGAAGAGTTCGCGCAGCGGTTCGAGCAGCTTGAGGTGCAGGGTATCGGGCAAGCCGCCGACGTTGTGGTGGCTCTTGATGGTTTGCGCCTTCTTGGTCTTGGCACCGGCGGATTCGATCACGTCAGGATAGATCGTGCCCTGTGCCAGCCACTTGGCGTTGGCGATCTTGGCCGATTCGCGCTGGAACACTTCGACGAATTCCTTGCCAATGATCTTGCGCTTGGCTTCCGGATCGGTCACACCCCTGAGTTCACCCATGAATTCCGTACTGGCGTCCACATGGACGATCTTCACGCCCATGTTGCGGGCGAAGGTTTCCATCACCTGCACGCCCTCGTTCAGACGCAGCAGGCCGTGGTCGACGAACACGCAGGTGAGCTTGTCACCGATAGCCTTGTGGATGAGGGCGGCCGCCACGCTGGAGTCGACACCGCCTGAAAGCCCGAGGATCACCTCCTCGTCACCCACCTGGGCACGGATTTTCTCGACCGCTTCGGCCACGTAGTCGGGCATGTTCCAGTCGGCGGTGGCGCCGCAGATGTCGATGACGAAGCGAGTCAGTAGCGCGGCGCCCTGCGCGGTGTGCGTAACTTCGGGGTGAAACTGCACCCCGTAAAACTTGCGCGCTTCATCGGCCATCCCGGCGATCGGACACGAGTCGGTCGAGGCCATCATTTTGAAGCCCGGTGGCAACGCAGTGACCTTGTCGCCGTGGCTCATCCAGACGTTGAGCATGCCATGGCCTTCGGTGGTCACGTTGTCTTGAATGCCGTCAAGCAGCCTGGTGTGGCCGCGCGCGCGTACTGCGGCGTGACCGAACTCGCGCTTGTCGCTCGCTTCCACCGTGCCACCAAGCTGCACCGTCATGGTGAACATGCCGTAGCAAATGCCCAGCACCGGTACGCCGAGTTCGTACACGGCGCGTGGCGCACGCAAGTCTTGCGCTTCGTAGGTGCTGGCGTGGCTGCCGGAGAGAATGATGCCCTGCGCACCAAAACCCTTGATGAATTCATCCGAGACATCGTTAGGATGAACTTCGGAGTAGACCCCCGCCTCGCGCACCCGGCGCGCAATCAGTTGGGTGACTTGCGAACCAAAATCGAGGATCAGTATCTTGTTGTGCATGGCAGAAAATGGAAGGGAAGCAATGCGATTTGGCGGCGCCGAGGGGCGCGTGCAACCCTACTCGCGCGCCTGGTAATTCGGCGCTTCCTTGACGATGGAGACGTCGTGCACATGCGACTCGCGCATGCCCGCCGAAGTAATTTCGACAAACTTCGTCCTTGTGCGCATGTCGTCAATACTGGCACAGCCGCAATAGCCCATCGATGAACGCACACCGCCAATCAACTGATAGATGATCGACAGCACGCTACCCTTGTAGGCGACGCGCCCTTCGATGCCTTCGGGTACCAGCTTGTCGGCATTGTTGGCCGGGTCCTGAAAATAGCGATCGGCAGCGCCGTCCTGCATCGCGCCAATCGAACCCATGCCGCGATAGAGCTTGTAGGAGCGCCCCTGGTAGAGCACCGTTTCGCCGGGTGCTTCTTCGGTACCGGCAAACATCGAACCCATCATCACACTGTGCGCACCGGCAGCGAGTGCCTTGGCAATGTCGCCGGAATAGCGAATGCCGCCATCGGCAATGAGAGGCACGTCGGTATTTTTGAGCGCTTCGTAGACGTTCGAAATGGCCGTTATCTGCGGCACGCCCACTCCGGCGACGATGCGCGTAGTGCAGATCGATCCCGGCCCGATGCCGACCTTTACGCCATCCGCCCCATGATCGACCAGCGCCCGCGCCGCATCAGTGGTGGCGATGTTGCCTCCCACTACGTCCATCTGCGGAAAACTGCGCTTGACCCACTTGACGCGGTCAAGTACGCCCTGCGCGTGACCGTGCGCGGTATCGACCACAATCACGTCCACACCCGCTCCCACCAAGGCTTCCACGCGTTCTTCGGTGCCGTCACCGACACCGACTGCCGCGCCAACGCGCAATTTGCCCTGGTCATCCTTGGCGGCATTGGGGTGCTCGGTGGACTTCAGAATGTCCTTGACCGTGATCAGCCCGCGCAACTGAAACTTGTCGTTGACCACCAGCACGCGCTCGAGCCGGTGCTGGTGCAGCAGGGCCTTGGCTTCCTCCGGTGAAGCGCCCTCTTTCACATAGATTAGTCGCTCTTTGGGTGTCATCAACGAGCTGACCGGAGCATCCAAATCGGTTGCGAAGCGATAATCCCTGTTGGTGACCACGCCTACCACCACGCCTCTATCCACCACCGGAAAACCGGACACCTTGTGAAGGTGCGTCAACGCATGCAGCTCGCGCACCGTTAAGGCAGGAGAAACAATGAGCGGGTCCTTTAGCACACCCGACTCGAAGCGTTTGACTTTGGAGACCTCTGCTGCCTGTTGCTTGGCCGTGAGGTTTTTGTGAATGATGCCGATACCGCCTTCTTGCGCGAGGGCAATTGCCAGACGCGATTCGGTGACGGTGTCCATCGCCGCCGAAACCAGCGGGATGTTGAGGGCAATATTGCGGGTGAGGCGGGTTTTGACGGACGTATCGCGCGGCAAAACTGCAGAGTGCGCGGGAACCAGAAGCAGGTCGTCGAAGGTGTAGGCTTTACCGGCAAGCCGCATGATGCAAATTCCTCTAGCCGCAAACTCGTATTATACGCAGGTGGCCCCATGATTTCGCAG
>JANLTL010000073.1:0-13710 GCA_031362905.1 Burkholderiales bacterium
GCCCCGAGCGCGTCGCAGTGAACTACTGGCACATGACGCGCAATGTGATGGCGCGCGAAAAGGCGCTCTACGAAGGGCATGCCATTGCGGCGGTTGCGGCAACCAGCCCGGCGGTCGCGGAAGCAGCACTGCGCCTGATCGCAGTCGATTACGAAGTGCTGCCGCATGTGATCGATGTCGATGAGGCCATGCGGGATGACGCACCCCTGCTGTTCGACAATATGCTCACGCGCGGCGTCGAGCCGGCGCCGTCCAAACCGTCCAATATCGCCAAACGCATCGAGTTCAAGATTGGCAATCTCGAGGCCGGTTTTGCGGCGGCTGATGAAGTAGTCGAAATGAACTTCAAAACCGCAGCGGTGCATCAGGGCTATATCGAGCCGCATGCGTGCCTCGCCAGCTTCGACGGCGAAGGGCATGGCGAGCTGTGGTCGGCAAGTCAGGGGCACTTCGTGGTGCGCACCTACACCGCCAAGCTGCTCGGCATGGAGATCGGCAACCTCTTGGTCCACCCGGCCGAAATCGGCGGCGGTTTCGGCGGCAAGACGGTGGTCTATGTCGAGCCGGTCGCGGCATTCCTGTCGCGCATGACCGGGCATCCGGTCAAGATCATGATGAGCCGTGAAGATGTGTTCAAGGCGAGCGGCCCGACCTCGGGCGCATCGATGACCGTGAAGATCGGCGTCAGGAAAGACGGCAAGATCACCGCCGCCACGGGCCTGTTCAAGTTTCAGGCCGGCGCCTTCCCCGGCTCGCCGGTGATGAACGCCTGCATGTGCGCCTTTGCGCCCTATGACATCGACAACGTCAACACGATTGGCTACGACGTGGTGAGCAACCGCCCCAAATCGGCGGCCTATCGCGCACCTGGTTCACCGATCTCGGCTTTCGCAGTCGAGAGCGTTCTCGACGTGCTGGCCACCAAGATCGGCATGGATCCGCTGCAATTGCGCCTCAAGAACGCAGCGCGCGCGGGCACGCCCACCGCCTACGGCCCCAAGCACGCGCATGATGGTTATGCTGAAACCGTGCAGGTGCTGATGACTCATCCGGCTTACAGCGTGCCCCTCAAGAAAAACCAGGGCCGAGGCGTCGCCTCGGGTTACTGGTTCAACGGCGGCGGTGAATCTGCAGCGGCAGTGCGCATCAACGATGACGGCACGGTCGAGGTCGCTACCGGCAGCATGGACATCGGCGGCTCGCGCGCCTCGATGGCAATGATGGCGGCCGAGACCCTTGGCGTGACTTACGACCGGGTGCGCTCGATCGTTGCCGACACCGCTTCGGTGGGCTACAACCACGTTACCGGCGGCTCGCGTGTCACCTACGCGACCGGCATAGCCGTGGTCAACGCCTGCAACAAGGTGATTGACGATCTGCGCGGCCGCGCGGCACAAATCTGGGACGTCGAACTCTCCGGTGTGATCTGGCAAAACGGCGCTGCGCACCCGGCCAGCCCCGAGGTTGGCAATTTTCCGCCGCTCACGCTCAAGGCGATCGCCGCCAAACGCGCCGTCACCGGTGGGCCGATCGGCGCCGAAGCGGCGGTCAACGCCGGCGGCATGGCGCCGGGCTTTGCCACGCAATTCTGCGATGTCGAAGTCGACCCGGAAACCGGTGCGGTGAAGATATTGCGCTTTGTCGCTGCGCAAGACGTCGGCCGCGCGATTCACCCAAGCTATGTCGAGGGCCAGATCCAGGGCGGCGTGGTGCAGGGCATCGGCTGGGCGCTCAACGAGGAATACATCTACGACAAGGCCGGGCGCTTGTCGAATGCGGGCTTCCTCGACTACCGCATGCCGGTCGCGTCCGACGTGCCGAACATTGACGTGGTGCTGGTCGAGGTACCCAACCCGAACCACCCGTTCGGTGTCAAAGGCGTCGGTGAAGTCAACATCGTGCCGCCGATGGCCGCGATTGCCAACGCAATTCGCCAGGCCACCGGGGTGCGCATGACCGAGCTGCCGATGTCGCCACCCAAGGTGCTGGCCGCCATTGATGCGAGCCACGGTGCCTGACACGGCAGGCGCCGTGAGCAACACGGGCAGCGCGCGCGCACCCGCGCGTGTGGTGTTCACCAGTGGCTTCAGTCAGCGCTACACCGGCGGCGTGAAGCAATTCGAGATTGAAGCTGCCACGCTGCGAGGTGTGATCAAGACAATGGAGGCACGCTTCCCCGGCATTGGCGACATTCTTGAGGAAGAAACCTCGGTGGTGATCGATGGCGAGATGCACGAAGTGGTGTACACCCAGCCACTCAAGCCCGGTTGCGAGGTCTTTTTTCTGCCGCGTATCGAAGGCGGCTGAGTCCGGCGAGTGCTTGTAGGCAGAGACCCGTGGAATGGGCGGCGATGGCAAGGCGCGATTGTCAGGCGCGCCAGGAAGCCATTAGCGCAGACCGGCTGCAGCAGGATTGTCTGAAACCCTTGGTGGGAGCGGGTTCTAGACAATTGTATTCAGGCGGCCCTTGTCTCCCAACGGTTTGCAGACACTCGATATGATCTCCAACAGCGCTGCACTTTCATAGGGTTTGGACAGGAATGCATCCATGCCGGCAGCCAGATAGCGCTCGCTGTCACCCTGCATCGCGTTCGCGGTGAGCGCAACGATCGGCGTGCGCCATGAGCCTTCAGCAGCCTCGCGTGCCCGGATTCGGCGGGTCGCCTCGATGCCATCCATCACCGGCATTTGTGCGTCCATCAGGATGCAGTCAAACGGCTGCGCGGCATGACTCGCTACCGCATGCGCACCATCGACTGCTTCGGTAACGCGATGCCCGACTGACTCGAGCATCGCGCGCGCCACCATGCGATTGATGTCATTGTCCTCAACCAGCAGCACCGCGAGTGGCCGGCCTGGCCGTTTCGGCGGCAGCGCGCCCGACATCGTAGCGGCAGGCGCAGCGCCTTCGCCGGGAGACACAGCCCCCTCGCCGAGTGGCATCCGGTTCAGGCACACCGACACGTCAAAACTTGAGCCCACTCCCGGCAGGCTTTGTACCGTCGCGCTTCCGCCCATCCGCGCGGCCAGCTCCCGCACGATATAGAGTCCCAGACCGGTGCCGCCATGGCGTCGTGTGTCGGTGTCATCGATCTGCACAAAGCGCTCGAACAGGGTCGCGAGCTTGTCAGGTGCGATACCGATGCCGGTATCGCGCACCTGCATCTGCAAGGTGATTTCTCCTGCACTCGCCTGCGCCGGTGCAATCTGGCCGGAGGCAGCAGCATCCAGGCGCAAGCCGATATCGACCCGGCCGCGCTCGGTGAACTTGATGGCGTTGGCGACCAGGTTGACCAGAATCTGGCGCAGGCGCCCTTCATCTCCCACCACTGCCGCGGGCACTGCTGCATCGACCTGTGCCTCCAGCGCCAGGCCCTTGGCTTCGGCCAAGGGCAGCAACATGGCGCGCACCTGCGCGAGCATCTGGCGGGGCTCGAAGCGGCGCTTGATCAAATCGAGATGGCCAGCTTCGATGCGCGTGACATCGAGGATGTCGTTGAGCACACCGAGCAGGGATTGGGCCGATGAATGGATGCTTTGCGCATGGCGCAACTGCTCGCCCGACAGACCCGAGGCCGCCAGCAGTTCGCTCAGGCCCAACACCGCATTCATCGGCGTCCTGACCTCGTGGCTCATGTTGGCCAGAAACTGTGATTTGGCGCGGTTGGCACGCTCCAGATCGAGGGTGCGCTCGGAGACGCGCAATTCAAGCTCGTCGCGGGCAGCCTGCAGTTCGCTCTCGTGCAAGGCCTGGCTGGCGTGCTGGCGCCGCAGAATCGCGTCGGCGTGGCGCACCAGCAGGAACAACACCGCATACAGCACGACGAGCACCAGCGTCACACCGCCCATGATCTGTCTCTCGGCAACCGCTACCTGCGCCAGCAGGGGCGTGATGTCGTCGTAGATTTCGAACACGGCCTGCACCTGCGCCCCGTCGGCACGCCGCACCGGCACGTAGGAGGCGAGCAGGTCGCGGTTCGCGATTTGTTGCTCGAACGCACTGAACTTGTCGCGGTGGGTCAGTTCGCTGGCAGCCTGGCCCGCCAGTGCCAACTGGAATCCGCGATTGCCACTTTTGTCCTCACCTATCTGCTTCGCCTCGCTCGAATACACGGTTTTGCCGCGTGTGTCGTAAATCTTGACCTTGACCACTGACAGGCCGCGGGTCTGGCGCATCACGAGCGCATTCAACTGCTCAAGGTCTTGCTTGCGCTGGGACGCATCAGCGACGCTGCTGCCTGCCAGAACGCTGTCGATCTCGGCACGCAGTGCGTTGGCCAGCGCCACCGTCAGAGCAACGTTGTTGCGCTCTCCCATCTGCAACAGATTGGCGGTGGTGACGTGCCGGTACAGGGCGCCAAGCGCCAGCGCGGCGAGTACCACCAGCACCAGGCTGGTGAGGGAAAAGTAGCGCAGCAGGCGAAACATCAGGTGTCTTTCACGCGGGCACCGCAAGGAGGATGGCCGGATGTTGTTCGAATGCACGTTCGAACGCCTCGAACGCGACGCGGGTATGGGCACCGAGGTGCCGTGCTTCATCAAACCGTTCGGCCGCAGCAGCCTGCTCCACGCGGCTTGCCAGTGCAGCCGCGCGCACCGCGCCAAAACGTGCGCAGGTGCTGGCGAGCGTGTGGGCGGCCAACGCCATATCCTTGCAAGTACTCGCGCGCTCCTGTTCGGTGTCGCCGGCCAACTGCGCAATCAATTCGCGGGCGTTGGGTAGAAAGCGTGCGACAAGGTTGGTCATGAGGCCTGGAGAGGACTCATCGAGGCGAATCAGGCCATCCAGGGCGGTTGGATCGAACACTGGAGCCTCGGTCGGCGCCGGTGCTGGCACCGGTATGGTTGCCACGCCCGCAGTGTCACTTTCGGCATCGCTCGCAGCGTTACTCGCAGGTTTACTCCTTGCCAGCCCTGTCAGCAGGGCCAACAGCGCGGTCCGCTCAAACGGCTTGGCCAGAAAGTCATCCATGCCGGCAGCGAGGAAACGTTCGCGATCACCGCGCATGTTGCTGGCGGTCAGCGCGATGATCGGGGTGCGCTTGCCACCCGCGGCCTCGCGCGCGCGGATCTCGCGCGTCGTTTCAATGCCGCCCATCACCGGCATCTGCACATCCATCAGGATGCAATCGAAACGTTGCGCGTTGAGGATCGCCAACGCCTGCACGCCATCGCCGGCCTCGCGCAACACGTGACCGGCGCTGGCAAGCATGCCGCGCACCACCATGCGGTTGACCTCGTTGTCCTCAACCAGCAGAATCGACAAGCCGTCCGCTGCCGCGCTCGGGTCGGCCGGCGTCGCTGGCGACGAAGCTGACAGCGCCAGCCCCGGCAAAGGCGCTGACACCGGGTCATGGTGCGGTTTTTCGGCCACCCACCCGGCAAGTTGTTCGAGTGATGGCAACTCCAGGGGAAGCACAATCTCGAACCGGGAACCGAGTCCCGGCACGCTCTGCGCGCTCACGCTGCCGCCCATCCGCCCGGCCAGTTCGCGCACGATGTACAGGCCCAGACCCGAGCCGCCATGGCGGCGCGTGTCCGAGTCATCGGCTTGCACGAAGCGCTCGAACAGGCTTGCCAGTTGCTCGGGCGCAATCCCCAGCCCGCTATCGACCACGGCGATGCACAGGTTGACCGGTGCCACCGGCACCCCTTGTGCGCCGTGCTCATCCTTCACACCCTGTGCCCCCAGCGTCTCCTGCACACCACTGGCTGCCTGCAGCGGCATACGACGCACCTCGATGCCGACCCGGCCATGCTCGGTAAACTTGATCGCATTGCCCGCCAGGTTCATCACCATCTGGCGCAAGCGCGCGGCGTCACCGCTGACCACCTGCGGCAGGGCCGCGTCAATCTCGATGTCAAGCGCCAGTTGCTTGGCATCGGCCAACGGCCGCAGGGTATTGCGTACCCCTTCGACCAGGGCTGTGAGCGCAAACGGATTGGCATCAAGCGCGAAATGGCCTTCTTCAATGCGCGCGACGTCGAGCACGTCGTTGATCAATCCGAGCAGTGAGCCGGCCGAGCTGTGAATCGTGCGTGCGTACTGCAACTGGGTGCCGGCCAGCCCGGAGTCGGCCAGCATTTCGCTCAAGCCCAGCACTGCGTTCATCGGCGTACGAATCTCATGGCTCATGTTCGCCAAAAACTGCGACTTCGCCGCGCTCGCCGCTTCGGCGGTGCTGACGGCCAACTGCAATCGGGCTGCGAGTCGGTCCAGCTCGATACTGTGACGCAGTGTTTCGATCACCATTTTTTCAAATTGTTTGGCGACCGCGAACAACAAGGTCATGTAGATCAAGGCGGCAAAACCGATCGCATTGGCATCCGCACCACCAGCTTGAAGCACGTGGCCGGCAAACAGCAGCATGCCGCTGCCGACGTAGGCGGCGTAGGCAGGCCAGTGCGCCGCCAGCGAGCTCAACGCGCCGGCAGGAACACCTGCAATGATGAACGCGTGAATGAAGAACAGCGTCTGGGCTCTACTGTCCGGCAGAAACCAGATGCCTCCCAGACCCCAGACCACACCGTTCAGTGCAGCCAGCACCACACCGGCCAGAAGCCACCACCGCAGGTTGCCCGGCCGAGGCTTTAGATACCGGTAGGCTGCGAACAAAGCCACGCGCGCCGCACAGACACTGAGCAACAACAGCAACCATCGCTGCACCAACGCGTGCTCGAAGTGGTTTCTCAGAATCATTGCATACAGGATGCCGACAGCTGCGCCGGTCAGGATGCCGACAAACGACGATCGAAAAAACAGTTGTGCGCGCTGCTCAATCAACAAGTCGCCAGGGGCAACGGCGGTGTCCGTTGCGAGGCTCAATGGTTTCTCGGGGCGAAGCGGCATTGCGTCAGGTCGAAGCAGGGCCAAGTGCGGAAAGGACCGGGGAGCATACCGCAGCGCACCAGTGCGGCGCATCTTCACAAGTGAGGCTTGGGCGAGAAACCGGGCTTACCACTCGACCTCGACTCCCAAACCATGCTCACGCGCGCGGCGTACGGCCAGTTCGGCAGCGGCCAGGTCGAGCGCAGCGAACCCGAGTGATTTGTAGAGCGTGAATTCCTCGGCGCTGCTGCGCCCGGGCCGTTGCCCGGCGAGCACCTCGCCAAGCTCCGCGCGAATATGCGCGGGCGTGATTGACTGATCGCGCAGGGCGCCGAGGATGTCGCCCGATTCGGCCAGGGCGGCTTCGCGCCGGTCGACGAACAGGGTTGCACGCGCGATCGTGGCGCTGTCTATTTCTTGCGCCGCCGGGGTGCTTGATCCGACTGCGTTGAGATGGCAACCCGGTCCAAACCAGTCGGGATGGGTGACTGGTTCGAGGGCGGCTGTTACGGTACACACCACGTCGGCGCCACGGATTGCCTGTTCCATGGTGGCCACGGCTTCACATCCGGTGGCGGCCGCCAGCGTTGCGGCGCGCACCGGGTCACGACCCCAGAGGCGCAGCCGTGCCTGGGGCAACACATGGCGCATCGCCGCGATATGCGCGCGGCCCTGCACGCCGCTGCCGATAATCGCGACAGTGTGCGCGCCCGCCCGTGCCAGAGCGCGCGTAGCGACGCCAGAAACCGCCGCGGTGCGAATCGAGGTCAAGGCCGCAGCATGCACGACCCCGAGCAGACGCCCATCGTCGCCATCGTGCAGCAGCACGGCGCCCTGGATCGGGTCCAGTCCTTGCGCGGCGTTGGCCGGGGTCACGGCCATTTCCTTGAGCGCCCACAGGCGCGGCGCTGCGGTGCGCATCACCGGCATCATGGTGATCCAGTTCGGATTGCCGTCCGGTCTGGCGCGCTGGCGCAGCGGGTTGAAGTAGGCGCCGTGCGCCATGCCGGTAAACACGTCGTGCATGGCTTCAATGCAATCGGGCATGGCCAGCGCGGCATGTACATCGGAGGCATTCAGTACCAGCATGGTGCAACTATCTCCCGCTATTGCAGCAAATCACCACCGGCCGGATGCGCGGCGGCGGTGTCTGCCGGCTGCGGCCCGACACCACCAGCTCGCCATCAATCATCACATGCGAGATGCCGGGCAGGTCACCGTGCGCGAGTGCGTCCGACAGGCTGGTGCCGGCCGAGCCCTCGACCGGGCCGCAAATCGACAGGTCAGCCGGACGGCCCGGCGCGATCACGCCTTCTTCGAGGCCGTGCGCGCGCGCGGTGTTGCCGGTGGCCACCGCGATCGCGATGTCCGGCGCCAGGCCGCAGATCGAGGTGAGGAACAGGATATTGCGCCAGGCGCCGCGCGGAATCACGCCGGTGCCGCCAGGGGTGTCGGTGCCGAGTGTCAGGCGTGCGAGCTTGCCCTGCGCCACCAGGCGCTTGACTGCGCGCGCGGTCGAACCATAGTTTCCCGAGGAGCAGATTTCCAGCGCAAAGCTGGTGTGGTCGATCACGGCGTCGAGGTCGGTATCGCTCATCGGGATCGGGCCGCCGCTGATATGTGCGGCGATGTCCGGTTGCAGCCAGGACAAGATCTCGTAGCCGCAAACCTGGCTCACACCCGAACGCGACACCCCGCCGGTATGCACCTTGGCGAGCATGCCGCGCGCATGCACCCACTGCATGTAGCGCTTGGCTTCGTCCGGGTCCCGGCCGAGCGGATAGAACAGGAACTTCACCAGCTTCGCGCCCGCCGCCGCGAGCCGATCGAAATGGGCCTCTGTCATGCCGGGCACCATCAACGCGGTGCCCGCATGCAGCTTGACGCCGCTCCAGCGTACCCGCCCGGTGGTCGCGGCAGTGACTTCGGCGAGGGCGGTGACCAGGTCGGGGGTCAGATGGTCGTAATCGAGGCCCGGGGCGTGCAATTCGCCGGCAGACAGCATGGTGGTGGTGCCACCATGCAGATAATTGCCGATCCAGCCCAGGGCATCCTGGGTCGGCGTCCACTCGCCCATCACCGGGTGGACATGGCCATCGACCAAGCCAGGCAGCACAGCGGCCCCGGCAGCATCAATCACGGTGTCATAGCCGGAAGTCTCGGGCGGGTCAAACGCGGCGATGCGGCCGGCCTCGATCGCCAGCGCGCGTGCGCTCGAGCGCGGCGCAGCGAGGTCGCCGGTGAGCAGCTCGCCGATGTTGTGGATCAGGATGCGTTTCATGAGCGGATCACCACGGTGTGAATCGGAACAGGGTTGTGAAATTGTGCGAATAACGGACAAAATGGTGCGATAATCGGATGATCCTGGTTTCCCGGAAATAGCCGGAAATAGCCGGAACTCCCCGAATCTCCCCGAATTTTTCCCGGATATCTCCCCGAACAACGCCACCCGCGCCGCACTCCTAGCCCATGCCCGAGATCTCCAAAACCGCCGATCAGACCCTCGCGATTCTCGAATACGTTGCCGAGCATGGGCCGGCCGTGACGGCCGATATCGCACGGGCGCTGGAGATGCATCGCACCATTGTCCACCGATCCTTGATGACGCTGCACCAGCGCGGCTTTGTGCGTCGCGTCGCGGGCGGCTACGTGCCCGGCATTACCTTGTTGCGTGTTGCGCAGGCAGTCGAGCCGGCGCTGCTCGGTGCGGCGCGACCGGTGCTCGAGCGCCTGGCCCACGCGCACGGTGAAACCTTCATCCTCACCGTGCGCGATGGTGACGAAGCAGTGCAGATCGAGCAAGCCATGGGCAGCCGGCATTTTGTGCGCGTGCAACTGGCGCGCGGCTTTCGCCACCCGCTGCCAAGCGGCGCGAGCGGCCGGGCGATCCTCGCGTTCCTTGACCAAGCCACCATTACGCGCCTGGTCGCAGCCACGCCCGCGCCGCGCAAGCTGGCGGCGCTGTCGCCGCAGCGCGCGCTGACGGCTATGCCAGCTCGCACGACGAGTTGTCCGCGGGAGTACACGGCTTGTCGGCGCCGATACTGGCAGGCGGGGTGGTTGCGGGGGCCCTGGGCGTCGTGATGCCGGCGATGCGCGCCGGGCAAACTGCCGCTTTCGTGCGGATCATCAAGAAAGCCGCCGGCGAGATCGCCCGGACGCTCGCGAAGGGCTAAAGGCGACGCCCTTTTCATACCGGGCGTTCGACTTCAGTGACTTTGGGAAAGTCGGCCAGCGCCGCATCGATCGCGCCGGCGATGCGCCCGGCATCGTCCACCTGATGCATCAGCAGCAACGCCAGCCGCGCCAGGATTTCAGGAGTGGCGGCTTCGCCCGCTTCGGTCATGCGATAGCACAGGTCGGTGTAGAGGTCGTCGAGTTGTTGGGCGGTGAGCTTCATGCGGTGGCTCCGGCGCAGCAGCGCGTCAGTTCGCGGCGCACCGCTGCGGCGTTGACGGCGCGCCAGCGCGCCAATACGTGGCCGTCAGGGCGCACCAGATAGACCGTGCCCGGTTGCGCCGTGAGGCGCCGCGCCGCAGCACTCCCGGCCGCGATGACGACCACCCGCAACGGCGGCTCCTCCTGCTCCAGGGGCTGCAATGCGGCGGCGCTGACGGCGTCAAATACCAGCGCACTGAAGTGTGGTCCGAGCAGCGCAGACAGATGCTCGCCCTCAGGCGTGGCCGGTGCGTCAGGCAGGTTGGCTCCCGGGGCCGGGCCGGCACCGAAAGGCGCGTCGCCCGCCCCGTTGAGCGGCGAGTTCGGATAGCCGATTGCCGTGCTCTGGCGCGGGTCTACCAGGCTGCGAACCCATTCGTGGCGTTCGGCCAGTCCGAGCACGGCAGCGCGCATGACCTTGAAGGCGGCCGACGGAGGGTCCATGAACTCGCAACTCTTGGACGCGTGGCGCATGTTTACGCGCA
Source organism: Burkholderiales bacterium (assembly GCA_031362905.1). GTDB lineage: Bacteria > Pseudomonadota > Gammaproteobacteria > Burkholderiales > JAEUOS01 > CANJDH01. Next base: position 10,753 of record JANLTL010000073.1, read on the forward strand.
TGGCAAACAGGCGCTCCGTGGTGTAGCTGTCGAGCAACGCGCTGCCGGCGCGCCCGGCAATCACGTAGGCCAGCTTCCAGGCCAGGTTGTGGGCATCGTCAATCCCGGAGTTCATGCCGCGCACGCCGAAGATCGGCACGAGGTGGGCAGCATCGCCGGCGAGCAGCACGCGCCCGTGCCGGTAGTTTTCAAGCGTCAGGCAGCTAGCCGCATACATGCTGATCCATACCGGCTGCCACGGGTTGCGCTCGCCCATCAGCTCGAGATGGCTTTGCACCCGCGCCAGCTCGTTGGCTGGCTTGACGGCTTCTTCGGCATCCTCGTCATCGCGCAGCTGGTAGTCGAAACGCCACAGGTCGTTCCGGTGTTTGTGCAGCAACAGGGTGGCGCCCGGATTCGACGGCGGGTCGAACCAGGCACGGCGCCCCGCTGGCAAATCACTTTTCATCTTGATGTCGACGATCACGTAGCGGCCGTCGTAACGGGTGCCGGTGAAGCGCAGGTCGAGTGCCTTGCGGACTGTGCTTCTCGCGCCGTCTGCGGCAATCAGCCAATCGGCGCCGGCCCGATAGTCGCCCGCCGGCGTACTGATCGCCAGCTCCACACCGTCGTCCCGATTGGCCACTTCCTGTATGCGGTTCTGCCAGCGCACCTCGATCAACCCGGGGTACCGCCCGATCTGGTCGAGCAGGAACTGTTCGACATAACACTGCTGGATATTGACCAACGCGGGGAATTTTGCCTCGGCGTCGACCGGCATCTGCAAATGAAAGATTTCGGTGGTACGGAAATAGCTCCAGCCCTCGGACCAGGGCAGACCCTGGCGCAGGACCGGATCGGCAAGTCCCAACTGGTCGAAGATTTCCATCGTGCGCCGCGTCACGCAACCGGCACGGCTCCCGGTGCAGACGCTGTCATCGGCCTCAAGTACCACGCTGCGGATGCCGTGCCGCGCCAGTCCGAGCGCCAGGGCGAAGCCGATCGGGCCGCCGCCCGCGATCATCACCGGATGGCGTGCGACTTCGCGGCCCTCTACCAGCGGTGGCAGCACCGGCGCAAACTGCGTGTAGTCAAAGTAGCTGACGAAATCAGTATCCATAAACTTGGGTGTCGATCAAGCAGGTGCAGCGCTAGTGGGGAGTCGCCCGACAAATCATCAACTTGCAGCAACGCTGTTTGACCGAAGCGGCAAGTTGGACCGGCAGCGGTTTGGCCGGTCTGGCAATTGTTTGGCAACCATTTGGCAAGTGAGGCAAGCTATGATAATCTGTCCGCTATTCGGATATTGTTGTCCGAATAATTGTTCCAATGTACACGCGCTCCGATGCAGGGTCAAGGGGCGCTTCGGGAGGCGAGCATGAACACCGGATTCGATGTGCAAAAACTCAATCACATTGCCTGGCGTTGCCGCGATGCGGAGCAAACCCGCGCGTTCTATGAAGATGTGCTGGGCCTGCCGCTGGCGCACGTGGTGCGCTCCGACACCGTGCCCTCGACCGGCGAGCATTGCCCTTACGTGCATCTGTTCTTCCGCATGGTAGACGGCTCCTTCGTCGCTTTCTTCGACCTCGGCGACGGCAACGTCACCGCGTCCGACCCGGCAACGCCAGCATGGGTCAATCACATTTCGCTTGAAGTGGCCAGCATGGATGAACTGGAGACGGCCAAGCAGCGGCTGCAGGACGCCAAGGTAGACGTCATCGGCGTCATTGACCACTACTGGCTGCAATCGATTTACTTTCACGACCCCAACGGGCTACGCCTTGAACTTTCCTACCGCTCCAAAGGCGCCGAGTTTCTTGACGCTTGTGAGCGTGAAGCCCATGGCGAACTGGCACGCTGGACCGCCGACAAGCTCGGCGGCCGTGTGACGCCGGCGGTAGCACTCGCGTGATGCGCTGTGTCTTGCAAGGTGCATTGCGACCAGCGATGCGATGGGGGATGCAATGATGCCCGCCAAGGAACTGGTTGTCATCGACGTCAAACCGGGCGCGGCGATGGAGTCGCAGTCGGGAATCGCGCAATTGTGGCCGCGCATTTATGGTGCCATGGTGCGCGCGTCGGGTTCGCGTACTGCCGCCATCGTCATGCATCCGGCCAGCAACTTCATGGGCCATTACCTGATCGAGCCGCTGGCGGCGGCGGGCATTACCACGCTGGGCCTGAACTCGCGCTATCTGAACAACGACTCGCAGTTGCAGATGGAGCGCGTGATCCAGGACCTCGGTGCCGGCGTCACCTGGCTGCGCGGCCAGGGATACGACAAGGTGGTGCTGATCGGCAATTCGGGTGGCGCGGCACTGGCAGCGTTTTATCAGGCGCAGGCCGAGAAGCTGACCGCGACCCACACTGCCACGGGCGATCCCACCGGCCTGTCGCAGTCGGATCTGCCACCGATCGACGGCATCGCGCTCACTGCCGCGCACCCAGGCCGCGCCCGCCTGTTCGCCGAATGGCTCGATCCCTCGGTGATTGACGAGCGTGACGCGTTTTCCGCTGATCCGGCCCTGAGCATGTTTAACCCGGACAACGGCCCGCCGTTTGCCGCAGACTGGCTGGCGCGTTACCGCGCCGCGCAAGTGGCGCGCAACCTGCGCATCGAGGCCTGGGCGCGCGCCCAGCTGGGCTTTGTCAAGGCCCTGCCGCACGGCGTGCGCGACATGGCCTTCATCATTTATCGTACCGGGGCGGATCCGCGCCATCTCGATCCGGCGCTCGATCCCAACGACCGCCCGCCCGGCGCCACCATCTGGGGCGATCCACGCCAGCTCAATTACGGCGCCAACAACATCGGCCGCTACACCACCATCAGTTCCTACCTGAGCCAGTGGGCGCAGTCGGGCCCGGCGGACGGGCCGGACAACCTGGCGCGCGCGCACGGGCCGGTGCTGTTGATCGAACACACCGCCGATGCGTCGGTGGTGCCGGTGATGAATCAGCTCTGGGCCGACGCTGCGG
>JANLTL010000166.1:0-2832 GCA_031362905.1 Burkholderiales bacterium
GGATTCTCGCCGTAGCGGCCGTCCTTGGGGCGGCGCGAGGGCTGAACGTAAGCCGCTTTCCACGGCTCCGGGCCGAGCGCGCGCAAAAAAGTGGCGGTGTGCGACGTGCCGGCGCCGACTTCCATGTCATAGGGCTGCAACAATGCGCAACCCTGTTTGTCCCAGTATTCCTGGAGGCGCAAAATGATTTGCTGAAACGTGATTGTCACGTGTGAAATCGCTTGAAGCAGAACATGTAATTTTAGCTGATGGGTCTGGCGAAACCAGAGGTGTTTGCTGTAGGGTCAAGACTTCGCCGAGGCGCAACGGCTATGATTGCTGCTCATCCGGATTTCTATTTTCAGCTTCCCACCGTCATGACCCATACCTACAGCACCATCGACGTGCATACCCACGTCGTTCCCGAGAACTTCCCCGCCTACACGGGCACCACCCCCGACATTCCGTGGCCGTCGATGGCGCCGGCGCATGCTTGCCACCGTCATGTGATGATCTCCGGAAAAAACTACCGTACGGTGAGCGACGGCTCGTGGAGTGTGCCGCGCCGTATTGAGGGCATGAATGCCATGCGCGTCGGCAGGCAGGTTCTCTCACCCATGCCGGAGCTGCTCTCCTACTGGCTGCCGGCTGTCGATGCGCGCGTGCTGATCCGCTATCTCAACGAGCAAATCGCCGCGATGGTGAGTGCTGCACCGGAAAGCTTCTACGCCCTCGGCGCTGTGCCATTGCAGGATCTGGACATGACCCTGCGCGAACTCGAATACGTCAAGACCACGCTGGGTTTTGCCGGCGTTGAAATCGCCACGCACGTCAACGGGGTGTCGATTGGCGACGCGCGCTTCGAGCCGTTCTTTGCTGCTGCGGAAAAGCTCGGCGCGTCAATCTTCGTGCATGCGCTGCGTCCGGTCGGGCAGGACCGCATTGTCGGCCCGTTGTCGGAGCAGGCGGTGGCGTTTCCTGCCGACATCGGCATGGCGGCTGTGGCGATCATCACCGGCGGCATTGCGGCACGTCATCCGAATTTGCGCATTGCCTTCAGTCACGGCGGCGGTGCGTTGACCATGATGTTGCCGCGCATCGCCCATGCCTGGCGCATGATGCCCAAGGCCAAGGAGACCATGCCCGAATCGCCCGAGGTTTATGCGCGCAAGTTTTTTTTCGATTGCGTGGTGTTTGATCCCAAGCTCGTCAAACTGCTGATCGAGAGTTATGGCGCCAGCCAAATATTGATCGGCAGCGACTACCCGTTTGCGATGGGCGAGGGTGATCCGGTCGGCTTGCTGGAGCGCAGCGGGCTCGATGCTGCCGTGCTCAAGTCGATCACCTTTGGCAACGCGCGGCGTTTCTTGGGTCTTGCCTAAAGCGGCCTTGTGCGACGTGGTGTTGCGCAACGCCCGCGGCGTGTGCCAAGGTATGGCCGGCAATTTGCTTCGGGCAAGTCCTTGAATTGCTTAGTGTGATACGCGCGTAACGCCGGTGCCTGATAGCAGGCGTACCCGCTCTCCGGGTTTGAAGACTTCATCCGCTTCCTGCGTGATCGCGCGCAATTCGCCGTTGTCGAGCTTGACCGTCACTTCCACCCCCGCTTTGCGTCCGATGCTGCCTTCAATGGCCTGACCCGCGAGGCCGCCCGCGACAGCGCCGAGTACCGATGTGATGGTGCTGCCCTTGCCGGCGCCTACGCTGCTGCCGGCTACGCCGCCCACTACGCCACCGGCCACGGCGCCTGCGCCCGACGGTGTTTTTTCGATCGTGACCTGACGTACGCTTTCGACCACACCCATGCGCACGGTTTGCTCACGCTGGGCCTGCCCCGGGGTGTAAACACTGCCGGAGCTCGAGGGCCCGGCGCAGCCCGCAACCATGGCCGCCGCCGCGCAGACACCCGCGACCAGCAGTTTGTTCATGCGCGCAAATTCATGCTTGCCATTGGGCGGGAAATGCGTGTCTGATTGTGCTGCCGTGTTAAGTCGGGACATGCGTACCTCCTGAGTGGGCAGTCGGCTTGCGCAGAGCGCATAAAGGTTTGCACCGCCCGCTTGCCAAACTACCAAAGACTAAAACCAAAATGCTGTGCGTACAACTCGCCGATTTCGTCGCGCGTCAGCCTGTGATTCTGTGCGCCGGCGTGCGCGATCTTGATCGACCCCATGATGCCTGCGAGACGACCCACGTCTTCCCAGTCGAGCTTGTTGACGATACCGAACAGCAAACCGGCGCGGTAGGCATCACCGCATCCAGTCGGATCGACCACCTTCTCTGCTTTAACGCTGGGAATGTCGAGCCGTTGACCGTCCGCGTAAATGCACGAGCCTTCCGCACCCTTTGTGACAATCAGGGCCTGCACAAGTTTCGCAATTTCTTCCATCGACTGGCCCGTTTTGTCTTGTAACAAACGCGCTTCGTAGTCGTTGACGGCGACGTAATCGGCCATGCTTATGAAGTCCATCAGCTCTGCGCCGGAAAACATCGGCAGGCCCTGGCCCGGATCGAAGATGAACGGGACGCCCGCTTCGGCAAACTCGCGCGCATGGAGGAGCATGCCATCGCGGCCATCGGGGGCGACGATGCCGAGCTTCACATCGGCGGCATCGGCGACATGGTTGACTTGTGACGAATTCATCGCGCCGGGGTGAAACGCGGTGATCTGGTTGTCGTCCAGGTCGGTGGTGATGAAGGCTTGTGCCGTGAAGGTTTCAGGCACCATCGACACATGCCTGGCATCCAGTCCGAGGTTGGAGAGGCGGTCGAAATAGGCGTCGCTGTCTTCGCCGACGGCGGCCATGATGAGCGGTTCTTCTTCTGGTCTGGCCGCAATCATCTTCAGGTTGT
>JANLTL010000094.1:0-4224 GCA_031362905.1 Burkholderiales bacterium
CGCGACGCCTTGCGCTATGTGAGTATCGAGATCGTCCAGATCGACGCTTGAGGTTTGACCCGTAGGGATGCATCCCCGTTTCAGCCGGATCGCAAGGGCTTATAAGCCGACCGGCGTATCATTTCAGGCTTGAATCCGTCCCCTTCCAGGAGAACCGCATGACCGAAGCATTCGTATACGAAGCAATCCGCACGCCGCGCGGCAAGGGCAAGAAGGACGGCTCGCTGTATGAAGTCAAACCCGTCACGCTGCTGTCGGGTTTGCTGCGCGAATTGCAGGCGCGCCATGACTTCGATACCGCCGAGGTCGAAGACGTGGTGATGGGCTGCGTGACGCCGATTGGCGATCAGGGTGCGTGCATCGCCAAGACGGCGGCGCTGGCGGCCGGATGGGATTGGCGCGTGGCGGGTGTGCAGTTGAACCGCTTTTGCGCATCAGGGCTGGAGGCCGTGAACCTTGGCGCCCAGAAAGTGCGCTCGGGTTGGGAAGACCTGATCGTCGCGGGCGGCATCGAATCGATGAGCCGGGTGCCGATGGGGTCGGACGGCGGGGCGTGGGCGCTCGACCCGGAAACCAATTTTGATACAGCGTTCCTGCCGCAGGGCATCGGCGCAGATTTGATCGCTTCACTCGATGGCTATCAGCGCGAGGATGTGGATGGCTATGCGCTGCGCTCGCAGCAGAAGGCGGCTGCCGCGCAAGCTGCCGGCCGCTTCGATCGCAGCGTGGTGGCGGTAAAGGATCGCATCGGCTTGACAATTCTCGAGCGCGACGAATTCATCAAGCCACGCACCACCATGGAAGGCCTGGGTTCGCTCAAGGCAAGCTTCGAGCAAATGGGTGCGATGGGTTACGACTCGGTGGCGCTCCAGAAGTATCCGCAGGTTGAGCGCATCCGCCACGTCCACACGGCCGGCAATTCATCGGGCATTGTCGATGGCGCGGCTGCAGTGCTGATTGGCAACGAAGCCAAAGGCCGGCAATTGAATCTAACCCCGCGTGCGCGCATCGTCGCTGCGGCGCTGACCGGCTCCGACCCGACCATCATGCTCACCGGCCCGGCGCCGGCCGCGCGCAAGGTGCTGGCCAAGGCGGGGCTGACGATCGACCAGATTGATTTGTTCGAAGTCAACGAAGCCTTCGCCTCGGTAGTGATGCGCTTCATGAACGAGATGAAAGTGCCGGAGGAAAAAGTCAACGTCAACGGCGGCTCGATTGCATTGGGCCATCCGCTCGGCGCCACCGGCGCGATGATCCTCGGCAACCTGATTGACGAATTACACGCGCGCAAGTTGCGCTATGGCCTTGCCACGCTGTGTGTCGGCGGCGGCATGGGGATTGCGACCATCGTCGAGCGGGTTTGATGGCTGCAGCGGCGGCTTCCGACGCCGGCGTGCGCGTCGAAACCAGGGATCGCGTCACCACGGTGATACTTGACCGGCCTGCGGTGAAAAATGCCGTCGATGGCCCCGCTGCCAAAGCGCTGTTTGCGGCGTTTCGGGCCTTCGATGCCGACCCCGATGCCGACGTCGCGGTCCTGTGCGGCGCGAACGACACGTTTTGTGCGGGGGCGGACCTCAAGGCCGTATCGGGCGGCATCGGTGACAACGCACGCGCCAACCCGCTCAACGAAGAAATGGCAGCGACCGCGCCGATGGGCTGCACGCGCCTCATGCTCTCCAAGCCGGTGATCGCGGCGGTGAGCGGCTACGCAGTGGCCGGCGGAACCGAGCTTGCGCTGTGGTGTGATTTGCGCGTCATGGAAGAGACGGCGACATTCGGCATTTTCTGCCGCCGCTGGGGGGTGCCGCTGATTGATGGCGGCACCGTGCGCCTGCCGCGCCTGATCGGCATGAGCCGCGCGCTTGATCTGATCCTCACTGGACGGGCGGTTGGAGCGAAGGAAGCGCTGGAGATCGGTCTGGCCAACCGCGTTGTGCCGCACGGCACCGCGCGCGCCGCCGCAGAAACCCTCGCGCGCAGCATCGCCGCGTTTCCGCAAGCCTGCCTGCGCTCGGACCGCCTGAGCGCTTATGAACAATGGGGCGATGGCGCACCGAATGCGCTCGAGGCTGCGCTTGCCAACGAATTTGCACGAGGTCTCGCCACCATCCGCAGCGGTGAGACCGTAGCAGGCGCGAGCCGGTTTGCGGCCGGCGCCGGGCGCCACGGGCGCTTCGAAGCCTAGTCTGGTGCGGGAACCGGCACGGAAATCCAGCAAGCGCATGTTTCACTCACCTCCCGTGAACGGCTGCTTCTGTGATAAAAAAGCGAGTTGCGAAATTTAGCAAACGATCAATCGCACCCCCTTTGCACCACGCCGGCACCACCCCGCTTCACCCAAGGAGACACGAGATGGCAAAACTGAACGTAAACGGAAAGGCGGTCGATGTCGCGGCCGAACCGGAAACGCCCATGCTGTGGGTACTGCGCGAACAGCTCGGCTTGACGGGCACCAAATATGGCTGCGGCATGGCGCAATGCGGCTCCTGCACCGTGCATATTGATGGCGTCGCCACGCGCACCTGCGTACTGCCGCTCTCGGCCGTCAAGGCCACGCAAAAAATCGTCACCATCGAGGGCCTGTCAAAAACTTCTTCTCATCCGATCCAGAAAGCCTGGATCGCGATGGACGTACCGCAGTGCGGCTACTGCCAGTCGGGCATGATCATGGCGGCTTCCGCCTTGCTGGCCAAAAAGCCCAAGCCCACCGACAAGGACATCGACGACGCGATGACCAACATCTGCCGCTGCGGCACCTATCAGCAGGTGCGCAATGCGATTCATGCCGCCGCTGCCGGCGCGAGCGCAGGCAAAGCCGCCCCGGCCGCCAAAGCCGCCCCCAAAGCCTGAGCACCAAGGAGAATCTGACATGAACCAACTGATTGAAGCTCTTGCTGCCGGTCGTAAAGATGAACCCGCCGTCGCTGCCGAACTGGCTGCCCTGGGCATGGGGTCCAAGCAAAAATTTGACGTAAACGCAGACAACGCGGCGCCCGCCAGCGCAGCGCGCCGCAAATTCATGATCACCTCGGCCGCTGCCGCGGGCGGCCTGTCGATTGGCATGACCCTGCCCGCAGGCGATGCTTGGGCACAAGTCGAAAAGGGCGCAGATCCCTCGCAACCCGAGATCAACGCCTGGGTGGTGATCAAACCCGACGACACCGTGGTGATCCGCATCGCCCGCTCCGAAATGGGCCAGGGCACGCTCACCGGTCTCGCGCAAATGGTGGCCGAAGAACTTGAATGCGACTGGAAGAAAGTCACGACCGAACAACCGACCCCCGGCCAGAACCTCGCGCGCAAGCGCGTCTGGCGCGACATGTCGACCGGTGGTTCGCGCGGCATCCGCGGCTCGCACGACTATGTGCGCATGGGCGGCGCGACCGCGCGCGAAATGCTGATCGCTGCCGCTGCCAAGGAATGGGGCGTGCCCGCGGGCGAATGCAAGGCGGCGAACAGCGTCATCACGCATGCGGCATCGAACCGCAAGACCACCTACGGCAAAGTCGCGGCAATGGCCGCCAAGATGGAAGTGCCGAAGGATCTCAAGCTCAAAGACCGCAAGGACTGGAAACTGATCGGCAAGGGTGTGGCGCGTCTTGACACCAAAGAGAAAGTCAACGGTTCGCGCGTCTACGGCGCCGATCTGAAACTGCCCGGCATGGTCAACGCAGCAGTCAAGGCCTGCCCGGTGTTCGGCGGCACGCTGGTGAGTTATGACGAGGCCAAGGTAAAAGGCATGGCCGGCGTCAAGGGTGTTTACAAGGTCAGCGCCGACTCGGTTGCCGTGGTCGCCGACACCTGGTGGCACGCCAAGACCGCGCTTGATGCGCTGCCCATCGTGTGGGACAACGGCCCCAACGTCAAGGTCAGCAGCGAGACGATCGCGGCCAACAACAAGGCGGGCCTGGACGCGACCGATGCCTTCATCGGCAACAAGGTGGGCGACGCCGGCGCCGCCATTGCCGCCGCCACGCGCAAGATCGAGGCGACCTACAGTTATCCGTTCCAGAACCACGCCACGATGGAGCCGATGAACGCCACCGCGCTCTTTACCGCCGACAAATGCGAGGTCTGGTGCCCGACGCAAAATCGCGAAGCCGCGCTTGCCGCCTGCGCGTCGGCTTCCGGCCTGCCGCAGACCAAGTGCGAGGTCTACAACATCAACCTCGGCGGCGGCTTTGGCCGGCGCGGCGCGTTTCACGACTATGTGCGCCAGGC
>JANLTL010000099.1:0-18481 GCA_031362905.1 Burkholderiales bacterium
CATGTTAATTAAAGCCATCGGCGTACTCAGCGTTGAGAAAATGGAAAAACAATTGGATCCGGCAAAATTTCAAAAGCTTAAGTCTTCACTAGGAAATCTCAAAGTCGCCAGAGATTCGGTCGCCCATACATATGTGAAAACCATTGGAGCGGCCGCAGGAATCGTTGCCCCTTCAATTGCCCTTTCTTACTTTCAAGACATTTACATTGGGCTCAAAGACACCGATCGAGTCGTGCGAAAGATGGGGCTACTTTAAATTTGATGGCTGAATGGTGTACACCGATCATTATTTGATTTGATACAACCACCTTCCCTGAAAGCATTGTCCACCAACGGTTCTAGGATATCTGGGCCTGAAATCCGCTTGCACCAACGATTTTCGGGTATTCGTTTGTATCAACTCAGAAAACCGATGCGGGGCTTTGGCTTGGCCTCGCGAGGACTGCCGCTGCGTGCTTGGCATTGTTCAAAGCGTTGAGTGTTCATCCGCGAACGATCCTGCTGTGGCATTAAGCCGATTCCACAGACCACTTGCAGTCTTGGCAAGCTCTGCCGATACCATGTCCGCGCCCTGCAAAATGGCGCGGTCGTTGAGCGTCAAAAATCCTTCCAGCTTGGTGATCCAGTCCTGCATCGACATGGCGATGCGCCGTGCCGCCTGCCCTTCGGCAAAAATCAGATATTGCTCGGCGAGGTTATTGAGGGCACTCAGTTCCTCCTGCTCCAGATAATTTTTGGCGATGCTCACATCCCCCTTGCGGATGCGCGCGCCGTCCCATGTTGTTAGCCCCATGTTCGGCCGGCTGCTGTCGGCACGGGCGGCGATCAACTCGGCGGCGGTCTGGCCGTGGATGGCGAAATGCACCTTGTTCTGCACCGTGGCGAAAAAATCCTGGGTGAGTGAGTGCTGCGCTTCGTAATCGACACTGGTGGCGTAGATGTCGGTGATCTTTTGGTAAAAACGCCGCTCACTGGTGCGGATGTCTTGCAGGCGGCGCGTCAGTTCGTCGAAGTAATCGCGGCCTTTGCCGGGGTTCTTCAGGCGCGCATCGTCCAGCACAAAACCCTTGACGATGTATTCCTTGAGCTTGTCGTTGGCCCATTGGCGGAAGCGCACTCCAACCGGGCTGCGCACCCGGAAACCCAGAGCCAGCACCATGTCCAGGTTGTAGTGCTCAACCTCGCGGGTCACGTTGCGCGCCCCCTCGGTTTGAACTGTTCGGAATAACCGAACACTTGCCGTTGGGACGAGTTCACCGTCTTCAAAGATGTGCTTGATGTGCTCGCTGATGGTGCCTTTTGCCTTGCCGAACAATTCGGTCAACTGCTTCTGACTGAGCCAAAGGGTTTCCGACTCCAGCATCACGTCGATGCGGGTCGAACCGTCTTCGCTTTGGTAGATCAGGAATTGTTGGGGTTCAGTCATGGTTCCATCCCTTGCATTCCCGGTCATGTTCAGTTGTGCAGCGTAAGCACCGCGCGGATCGCGCCCGCAAGCTGATTCGCCGTTGGCAATCCGCTCACACCAACGCTTTCAGAGGCCTGTGTGCCTAAGTTAGGCGTGAACTCATCACAATTTGTGAGGAGTTCAGGTGGCATCGACTACTTTGTCTTCCCTGCACTTACTTTCGTGCGCTCCAACTGCGTGATACTTTTTTCAGGAACCGGCAGCGCCTCCGGCATGGTGCCGCCGAGATCGGCTATGGTTTGCCGGACTTTCTTGCCGACCTCGAAGTGAGTCTGATTGGCACTCTGTTTGCCTTTCACCTTCTCCCGGCGCAGTTTTTCTTCCGTCTGTGTTGCGCGGAACAGGTTTGCAGCCAACTCTGTGCTGCCCATGTGGTCGAGAATTTTTTGGCTTTTCTTCAACCCTTTAATTGAGTGAATTTCCTTGGCACCGCGGCCGCCATACAGGCCTTTGTAGCCGTGATCCTGAAATACGGCGTAGTCAAGCGGTGTTTCGACGCCCGCTGCTTTGGCAGCGGCGGCAAGGTGTTTATTGTGTTCGGCCAATTCATTGCGAATTGCCAAGCGCTTGTCGTTGTCGGACAGGCGCGTGAAACTGGCGCTATCGCTTAACTCTTGACGGCGCGTTTGCAGCGCGAAGTAGGTTTGGCCGATTGCAATGACGGCCTTTGATGGGTCACCATTCTGGACAATCAAATAGCAGGCGTAGCGCGAAAGTCTGATATCTGCGATTTGCCGCTTGGCACCCGAGCCGATGTCGACCATATCGAGGATGTCCTCGAAATGGTCTGCTTCAGCGTGACCACTGTTTCGGCAGGCTTCCTTGGCACGCTCAACAACCGCCACAAAGTGGCGATATTCGGAGTACTCAAGAACTTTCGCCAGTTGACGGGCCAGCCAGAATTCATTGAAGCCAGCGTCAAGTTGACGGATGCTCTCGAACGTATTGCGATGCTGTTCGGTGATGGCATTGCCACTCATAAGCGCCGCTCCTTAGAATGCTGTTTCGCCGTGCCCGAGTCTCCCAGCACACGCCGGGGATGAACCAGCCGATCGCCGCCATCAAGACCAATGCAGTTTTCTCGCGGGCTTAGACAGACCTACATGTGAGAGTATGCTGTTTTATTTTACAGCTTTTTCGTTACCATAGAAAACACGGACCACAACACAATTTCAATTCCGCGATAGCGCCAGTCTACGCACAGCAACGTTTTCACAGCCATGAATCTGGCGGCGTAAAGAGTTGGGATGCGAGTGGATTTGCACCCTATAAGCCGCACTGCGGGTTGCTCCATTTCTGGAGCAGTTTGTTCCAGAAATGGAGCATTCGGTAATTCGCTATTGGGGGTAGGAGATCATTTGTGTGTACAATTATTTTTATGTACACACTCGCCTAATCTCCCATGCATACTGCCCGAATCTTCAACAACGGCAACAGTCAAGCCGTCCGCCTGCCCAAGCAGTTCCGCCTTGATGCGAGTGAAGTCTTCATTCGCAAGGATGCGGCGACGGGGGACATCGTTCTTTCCTCCCGTCCGGCCAGCGGCAGTTGGGCCGAGTTTTTTGCGCTACGCGCCAAGGCCCGCATGCCGGCAGATTTCCTGACTGAGCGTGCGTTGAACCAGATTGAGCCGGGGCGCAATCCGTTCGCTGTGGTCAAACGTGCCAGGCCTTCGCCCAAGCGGTAGCACGGAAGGGCTTCATGCTCTATTTGCTCGATACCGATACGTGCAGTTACGCGATCCGCGGCGATTCCGCAGCGCTTGATGCGCGGCTTGCGAAGGAGAGACCAGACACGCTTGCGATCTCGGCGGTCACTCGCGCCGAGCTGATGTTTGGTCTGGAAAAACGCGGCAACCCGCGCGCCTTGTCGCGGGTGGTACATGGTTTTCTCGACCGCGTTGCGGTCATGCCGTGGGATACGGCGGCGGCCGATCACTTCGCCCGGCTGCGGGCGGCGCTGGAACGCGGCGGCACACCCATCGACGTGATGGACACCATGATCGCAGGGCACGCTCTCGCAATGAAAGCCACCCTGGTTACCAACAACCTGAAGCACCTTCAAAAGGTGGCGGCGCTACGCCTGGAGAACTGGGCAGCTTGATTCCACCACAGCGCCATGCTGGCACGTATTCGGGACCCACCCCACCCGCTGAGGAGACCGCCGATGTTCTCCCGCCCGCTTGCCTGCTTGGCCACCATCCTATTGCTCGCGCTGACCCCGTTTGCGGCGGTCGCGCAGACGGCATGGGGCTGACCAACACCGGCAATCAAATCTTGAAGTTCGAGACCTTTGAACCGGCGCGCGGCACCTGGGACTTGCGCACCTTGCAGCGAGGCGCCTAGGCGGGAAGCGGCTACCCGCAGCTACCAGCCCTGCAACACCACCTTGCCGATCGTGCGCCCGCCCTCAACCTGCGCATGCGCCTGCTTCATGTTCGCCGCATTGATGGGCGAAAGCGTCGCAGTTGCGGTTGTTTTGAGAACACCCTGATCGATCAAGCGCGCGACCTCGTCGAGCAGGTAGTGCTGCTCGATCATGTCGGGCGTCTTCTGCGCGGGCCGCGTGAACATGAACTCCCAGGTGAAGGTGGCGCACTTGCTCATCAGCGGTTCCATGTCGACCGGGCGCGTGGTACGCACGATCGAGCAGATGCCACCCTGCGGTGCAAGGAGGGCGCAGGCGGCGAGCAAATGCGCGTCGGTGTCATTGAACATGAGCACGTAGTCGACCTGCGCGATGCCCAGCGCCCGCACCTGCGCCGGCATGTCCCCGAAGTGGTTGACCACGTGGCTGGCGCCGTGGTCCATGCACCATTGCATCGACTCGGGGCGCGACGCGGTGGCGATCACCTTGAGGCCGGCCACCTTGGCGGCGAGCTGGATCGCGATCGAGCCAACGCCGCCGGCGCCGCCGATGATGAGCACCGATTTTTGCGGGCGCGCGTGCGGCGGGGTAGCCACACGCAGACGGTCGAACAAGGCTTCCCACGCAGTAATCGCAGTGAGCGGCAGCGCGGCGGCCTGGGCGAAGTCGAGCGAGGCGGGCATGTGGCCGACGATGCGTTCGTCCACCGCGTGAAACTCGCTGTTGCTGCCGGGGCGCGTGACATCGCCCGCGTAGTAGACGCGATCACCGGCCTTGAACAGGGTGACCGCGCTGCCGACCTGATGCACTGTGCCGGCGGCATCAAAGCCGAGCACGCGCGGGCCATGGCTCACCAGATTGGGTACCTCGGTGCCGGTCTTGCCTTTGAGGTTGCGCTGTTTGGTATCGACCGGGTTGACCGAAACCGCCTCGACCTTCACGACAATATCGTGGGGGCCGGGTGACGGCATCGGCAGGTCGATGTCGAGCAGGGACTCGGCATCAGTGATGGGGAGGTAGCGTTTGAGACCGACGGCTTTCATGGAGTTTGGCTTTCTGAAACGACGTTAAGGGGCCGGGTAGAGGAGGAGCCGAGGTTGATGCCTGATGGCGCGCCGCCGATTCCCGATTCGAATGTTACGCAAACGTGATCGACGCACGCCGCTCCGGGTGCTCCAGATGCGGCAAGGTGTTGAAGGTGACCAGGCGAAAGTGTGGCTGCACCCCGTCACCGCCAACGATCAACTCGCATACGCCGGTGTTGCGAAACTGCAGGTTGAATTCCACTGCCGTCGCACCCGGGCTGCCGATGATGTCAATCAGCGCCCGGCTGATCGCGCCGCCCGAACTGACAATGAGGACGTTATCGTCACGGCCAAGGTCTTGGCAAGCGAAGGTGAGCGCGGCGCGCGTGCGTGCGCCAAACCCGCTCCAGGTCTCCGGCACTCCGGTCAACTCGTCTGCGGCCCAAGCGTGCATCGCCGCCTTTAGCGTGCGCCAGTAGTCGCGGTAGTCCCTCTGTTGATGGGTGAGGGAGTCGCGGCCTTTGGTGTGGGCTGCATAGAGCGCTTCACCGTTGTATTCGTTGAGGCCCGCGTGGGCGTCGATCGCGGGGGCCATGCCGGCCCCGCTGTGCCCCTTCATATCCTGCATCGCGGCGAGTATTTCTTCAGCCGTCGATTGCTGGCGCCGCAAAGACCCGGCGACGACGCGCTTGAACTGCAGGCCGCGCCCGGCAAAGTATTCGCCCAGCCAGCGTGATTGCTGGCGGCCGAGTTCAGAGAGGCGATCGTAATCGGTGCTGCCGAATGAAGCCTGACCGTGACGCACCAGAAAAAGCCGGGCCATGTGATTGCCTGCAAGTTCCCAAGCGCGCTAGTGTAAGCAATCGCGGCGCAGATGCGCCGCAGGCACAATCTACGCCATCGTGGGGCGGCCTGGTTTGCCGGGGATGATGACGTCGTCCGCAGGCAGCGCTGCCTTCTCGGAACGATTGCGCCCACTCTGCTTGGCACGATACAGGGCAGCGTCGGCTTCCTTGCAGACCGAATCAAAGTCTGCCGCCTTGGCGTGGCATTGCGCCACGCCCATCGACACGGTGCAGGCAATCGCCACGCCGCCAATGTCGATGCGCCGGCCGCCAAATGCGGTGCGGATCCGTTCACCGACGGCATGGGCATCGTCGAGCCGGCAACCCGGCAACAAAATACAAAACTCCTCACCACCCAGACGGGCGACCACGCTGTCGCCGCGCAACATGCCACTACACTCCTCGACCAGGCATTGCAGCACGCTGTCGCCGGCGGCATGGCCGTGATTGTCGTTGACGCGCTTGAAGTGGTCGAGATCAAGCATGATCACCGAATAGGGAATCCAGGTACGGCGGTAATCGTGTTCGACACGCGCAGTCGCCACCTCGAGACCGCGGCGGTTGAGACTGCCGGTGAGCGGGTCGGTCGCCGACAAGGCTTTGAGCGCCTCGTTGCGGCGAATCATGATCATGAAATAGCAGCCCAGCCCAAGCGACAACTGCGCCAGCGCAGCACTCAGATAGAGCGTTGAATTGAGCGGGCCGGACTGAATTGACGAGATCATCGGTGCCGACAACAGGGCTTCGACCGTGCGCAGCAGCAACAGCGCGGTCATCACCATCGCTGCTGCGGCGGTCAGCTGCGCGGGTGCGGACAGGCTGCGCGGCGCATGACGCACCAGCACCCATGCGAAGGCTGACAATTGCGCGGCCATGATCACGCTGCTCACCGCAATGCGGTCGTTGACACTGGGCCACACGAACAGCAACAGCAGGGAAGTGATGGCGGTGATGGCCGTCGCAAGCACCATCCACACCTCGAAGCGCACCGGTGCGGCAAAAAATCGCGCGGTACCAATCAGCAGCACGCCAATGGCGCCCACGATCAGCGTGGAAGCCCCGGTGAGTGCCACCACCGGCGGCAGGATGCCCTGCATGCCGTTGCCGCAAAATCCGATCGAGAGGGCCGCAAAACCCACAATCCACCAGCGCGTGCCAGGCTCGGGCGCGTCCCAGTCGACGGCGAGCGCGAGCGCCACGCAGAGGAATAGTCCGCACAGTGCGACGACGAGAATGACGCTGACAATATCGATGTTCATGGCTGACAGAGTGCCGGAACGCAGCAACGGGCGCAAGCGGCCTGCGCACGAAGAAACAAAAAGACAAACATTTCCGGTGAGCGGTAATTTATCGGGGATAAACGCAGCCGGCGAAGCTTATTCGATTTGCACGCGCGACCGCCAGCCGGGTTGGCCACCGCGATTGGCGACTCCCGCTGGCCAAGCCGTGGCAAGCCTGTTTTCTCGATCGTGCCGCCACGGCCGCCAGCCAGCGCAGAAACAGATCGGGCGCAGCACGTCATCCGCGTTAAAGTCGGCACATGGCGCTCAAATCCACCATCTATAAAGCGGCATTGTCAGTGTCCGACATGGACCGCAGCTACTACGCCGATCACACGCTCACCATCGCCTGCCATCCGTCCGAGACGGCCGAGCGCATGATGGTGCGTGCGCTGGCCTTCGCGCTCAACGCGCACGAGTACCTGACGTTTGGCAAAGGCCTGTCGGATGTGGAGGAGCCTGACCTGTGGCAAAAGGATTTGACCGGCGCCATTACCCATTGGATCGAAGCCGGCCAGCCGGACGACAAACGCATTCTCAAAGCCTGTGGGCGCGCGGCACGTGTGAGCATCTACACCTACAGCCACAGCGCCGGGCTGTGGTGGAAACCGCTCGCGCCCAAGCTCGAACGCGCACGCAACCTCGCGGTCTGGCATATCCCTTCGGAGGCGAGCAAAGAGCTTGCCAAACTCGCAGCGCGCAACATGCAATTGCAATGCACAGTACAAGAGGGGCAAATCTGGATGAGCAACGCAAGCGACACCGTACAACTGGAACTGAGCGCGTGGAAAACAGGTGATAGCAGATGATGCGTAAATCTCCGCCCAAGGCATCACGCACGACGACGCAACGAAGCGCGGCGCCACGCACGCAGCCGCGGCGAGGCGCTGCGGCGCCACCGGCCAGGGGGGCGCGACCTGGGCGGACCGCGCCTGTCGGCCCCGCTCCCGGCACCATTCCCGGCACCGCGCGCAACGTGGGAAGCGCGCGCTCCGGCAGCGTCGGTAGCACCACCTGGCCGGCAAGATCCAGGTCTCCGGCTCCGCCACAACCCGCACTGCGTATCACCGAATTTCGCATGCGCGGTGACGTAATCACACTTGACAACCTGCTCAAGATCGCCGGAACTGCGCCAAGCGGTGGCGCCGCCAAGGCGCTGGTCGCATCCGGTGCGGTGAGAGTCGATGGCGTGGTTGAACTGCGCAAAACCTGCAAGCTACGCGCGGGGCAGCTGGTGGAAACGGCCGCTGCACGCATTCGCGTGTTGGCTGGCGAATGAGTCTGCGGGACTGCAGGGTGCAGGCATAGAATGCCGGCATCATGAATTGAAACGGTGTGGGCCGCGCCCACCCGAACCGGGGGAATGGCATGAACACCTTGCGTCACATCACTCTTGCATGCGGCCTGGCAGCCGCTCTCTTCACCATAGCTTGCGCACAGGTCACGCAGCGCATCGAAGGTGCCGCCGCCGGGAGTGGCGGCCCGCGCTACGCGGTCGACGCCACCTGGCCCAAGCCCCTGCCAAACAACTGGATTCTCGGGCAGGTGGCCGGCATTGCCGTTGCCACGGACGACACGATCTGGATGATCCACCGCCCGCTGACACTCACTGATGATGAGAAAGGTTCGACACTCAACCCGCCGCGGTCAAAGTGCTGCAGTGCTGCGCCAGCCGTTTTGCAGTTCGACCGGCAGGGCAACCTGCTGCGTTCGTGGGGCGGCAAGGGTTTAGGTTACGACTGGCCAGCCAACGAGCACGGCATTTACGTTGATCCCAAAGGCAACGTGTGGATCGGCGGCAATGCGCCGACCGACCATCAGTTGATCAAGTTCACGCCGGACGGCAAGTTCCTGATGCAGATCGGCAAGCCGGGCAAGAGTGAAGGCAGCAACTCCACCACACAACTGGGCCGCCCGGCGCACATGGATCTCGACGCTGCCGCCAATGAACTCTATGTTGCCGACGGCTATGGCAACCGCCGCGTGATCGTGTTTGACGCTGCCAGCGGCACCTACAAGCGTCACTGGGGTGCCTATGGCAAGCGCCCGGAAGACGGCAAGTTCGCCGACTTCAACCCGGAATCGCCACAGTTCGGCATGCCGGTGCATTGCGTGCGCATGACGCGCGATAACCTGGTCTATGTGTGCGACCGCATGAACAACCGCGTGCAGATATTCAAAAAGAACGGCGAGTTCGTGCGCCAGTTTGTTTACGATGCCGCCACGCGCGGCTCGGGCTCGGCCTGGGATCTGGTCCCCTCCGAAGACGCTGCGCAGCGCTACCTGCTGATTGCCGACGGTACCAACAACGAAGTGCGCATCGTCGAGCGCGCCAGCGGCGAGAAGATCGGCGCCTTCGGCCGTCCGGGACGCCAAGCGGGGGACTTCCACTGGGTGCACAACATCGCCGTCGATTCGCAAGGCAGCGTCTACACCTCCGAGGTCGATACCGGCAAACGCGCGCAGCGCTTTGTGCGCGTGCAGTAGTCCCCATTCGTCAGGCTTTCATACCTCGGCCATTTCCATGAAACCGTTGGTGGAAGCCACTCTCCTGGAATTTTGTGGAGCCAGTCGGTAGCGCCTGACGCTCGCGCTTGTCGTCGACACCATGTTCAAACTGATCAGCGCCACGCCCAGCCCCTACGCCCGCAAGGTGCGCATTGCCTTGCTGGAAAAGGGCATTCCCTTCGAGCTCATCACCGAAGTGCCGTGGAACAGCACCACCGCAACGCCGCAATACAACCCGCTGGAAAAATTGCCGGTGCTGATCCCGGCTTCCGGTGATGCGGGAGACGCGGTTTACGAATCGAGCTATATCCTCGACTGGCTCGAACTCAAGTATCCCCAAACTCCCCTGCTGCCGCAGGATGCAGACGGCATCCTCGCCGCGAAAAAGCTCGACGTGTTGTGCAACGGCGTGTGTGATGCCGTCGTGCTGACCTTCTTTGAACGGCAGCGCGCGGGCGGCGGCAGCCCCGAGTGGCTGGCACGCCAACGACGCAAGATCGAAGGCGGCATGAAGGAGATCGCGCGCCTTGTCGGCACGCGCGAATGGGCCGTCGGTGACCGTTTCAGTCTGGGCGACATCGCCGCCGGCACCGCCCTCGGCTACCTCTCGGTGCGCTTGAAGGAAATGCCGCTGCGCGAGATGTATCCGGCTCTCGCCGCTTACGCAGATCGGCTGGCACAGCGGCCTTCGTTCGCCAGCACGGTGCCGGTAGCGCAGACCATCACTGATAAAGTCGTATAGGAAACTCGTCCGCAATGGCCTCCATTGGCCTGCAGCGCGATCGCGCGCAAGGAAAGGAAGCTCACCATGCTCACCACCCTCGTCATCGCCACACTGCTCATCGTCGGGTTCTCCGTCTTCATCAGCACACGCCCGGACAGTTTCCGCCTCGAGCGCAGCATCAGCATCAACGCCGCACCTGAGAAAGTCTTTGCGCTGATCAACGATTTTCGCGAATGGTCCAAATGGTCGCCGTGGGACAAGATCGACCCCGAGATCAAGCGCAGCTTCAGCGGCGCGGCCAGCGGCGTGGGCACGGTCTATGAGTGGACCGGGAACAACAAGGTCGGCATGGGGCGCATGGAAATCACGGGCGCCGCCCCGAACACGACGATCACCATCAAGCTCGACTTCCTCAAGCCGTTCGAAGCGCACAACACCGCCGAGTTCATGCTTGCGCCCGAAGGCAATGCGACGCGCGTCACCTGGGCCATGTTCGGCCCGAACAACTTCATGTCCAAACTCATGCAGACATTCTTGAGCATGGACAAGATGGTCGGAGGGCAGTTCGAGACTGGCCTTGCCAATATGAAGGCGAGGGCCGAGAAGTAGAGGCCGCTGCGGAGAATCAGAGCCCGCCCGACTGGAAATCGCCTGAAACCTTCTCCCATACATGGTCACCCCAAAATTACAAGGTTTGAATTTTCGATTTTGCGGGTTCAAGCGGTGGGGGGTAATCAGGTGGAGATTGCAGCCATACATTCGGACTATGGTTGAGCTCGAAGGCTCTGTCCCTGATGGAATAAGCGGAACGGGTTCCAATCACCAACGCGTGCTTAAAGCACAGTGGGAGCGGCGGAGTGTCACGTTCCTGGTCTGACCTGGTTTGCCATCACAGCGAGATTGCCTGCGCAATCGAAGCTTCTCCTTGGTAGGGTCAATCGAACAACGTATCAAACTGTGAATCAACTGCGGTCAATCAACTGCGGTCAATCTTGGAGCATGCGGCGGTTGTACTGCGGGTGGAGCGCTACAGCGGCAGGCTTGTCCACGGACGGGCGGCGGGTTCCCTACATATAACCTGCCGCCGCCCGTCGGTGGTCAAGCCGGGCTTAGCATTGCCGCTGGTTGCGCGGGAAGATGCCGGCATTCTGGCGGGCGATAGTCCTGCTTGCGTGTCAGCAAGGCCCAGGCGATGCGCGCATTGCGGTTTGCCACCGCCACAGCGGCGATGTTCTTGTTGCGCCGGCCGACGAGGCGATTGATCCAATCGTCAGGTTTGCGCTTGCCAGACGCCACCCGGATCACAGCGCGTGCACCGTGAATCAGCAAGGTGCGCAGGTAGGTATCGCCGCGCTTGCTGATGCCAAGCAGGTTGGTCTTGCCACCAGTCGAATGCTGGCGCGGCACCAAACCGAGCCAAGCTGCCAGTTGCCGCCCACTCTTGAAGTCGCGGGCGTCACCGACCGTGGCTGTGAGCGCGCTGGCCGTGAGCGGGCCGATGCCGGGGATCGTGGCCAGTTGCATGCTGGCCGCGTTCTCCTGATGCCAGGCCTTGATCTCCCCTTCCATTTCCTTGACTTGCTGATCCGTCTCCTTGAGGCTCTTGAGCAGGCGATCAAGCACCCCGCGAAACATGCCGGGCAGCCCGTTCTCGCCGTCTTCGAGGATCTCGGGGATGCGCGTGTACAGGTGCGTGATTCCTTGCACCACCACGATCCCGTATTCGGCCAGCAACCCCCGGATCTGGTTGGCAAATGCGGTGCGGGTCTTGACGTAACCCTGCCGCGCCCGGTGCAGCGCCAGCAGCGCTTGCTGCTCTGCCGTCTTGACTGGCACAAAGCGCATGCTTGGCCGCGTTACCGCTTCGCAGATCGCTTCGGCGTCACGCATGTCGTTTTTGTTGGTCTTGACGTAGGGTTTGACGAACTGCGGCGCCATCAGCTTGACTTGGTGTCCGTATCCGATCAGCCGCCGCGCCCAGTCGTGTGCCCCGCCGCAGGCTTCCATTCCAATCAAACACGGTTCCAGATTGACGAAATATTCCAGCACCTTGTTGCGCTTGAGCTGCCGGCTCACCACAACCTGACCGCGTTCGTCCACACCGTGAATCTGCAGCACGTCCTTTGCCACGTCCAGCCCAATTGTCGTAATCTTCATTTCGGTCACCCCTTTCGTCGATCATGTGGTTTGTCAGAATCCCACATTGGCACACTGATGCCGTTTCGGGAAGGGGTGACCATCCCATTACCAACGGTTTCAGGACATCACTGCCAAACCACGCTGTCACGCTGATCGGCCATGGGCGCGAGCCGCGCCCCACCGATCAGACCGTGTGACGCTAGCCGCGCCCCACAAAAGGCATCTTGGTCGCCATCACCGTGTGGAACAGGATATTGGCTTCCGGTGGCAGGCTGGCCATGTAGAGCACCGACTGGCCGACGATGTTGACGTCCATCAGCGGTTCGGGTTTGATTTCACCGTTAGCCTGCGGCACGCCCTTGGCCATGCGCGAAGCCATTTCAGTGGCGGCGTTGCCGATGTCGACCTGGCCGCAGGCGATGTCGTACTTGCGGCCATCGAGTGCGGCGACTTTGGTCAGACCCGTCACGCCGTGCTTTGTCGCGGTGTAAGGGCCGGAGTTGGGGCGCGGCGCGTGCGCCGAGATCGAGCCATTGTTGATGATGCGGCCACCGCGCGGGGTTTGTGCCTTCATCACCTTGAAGGCTTCCTGGATGCAGATGAACATGCCAGTAAGGTTGATGTCGACCACATTCTTCCACTGTTCCAAAGTGATCTCTTCGAGCGGAATGCCGGGGGCGTTGACACCGGCGTTGTTGAACACCACGTCGACGCGGCCAAAGGCTTTGACCGTGGCGGCAAACAGCGCCTGCACCGACGCCTGGTCGGCCACGTTGGTCGGCACTGCAATCGCATTTGCGGCGGCCACGCCGGATTCGACAATCACATCCTTAAGCGGCTGCTCACGGCGTCCAGCCAGCGCCACCTTGTAGCCATCCTTCAAGAAGGCAAGGGCAGTAGCCTTGCCGACGCCACTGCCGGCGCCGGTGATGATGGCGATTTTGCTGGGATTCATTGCGGTTTCTCCTGAATGTGAAGGTGTTACGGGCATCGTTGCAGCATAGTGAATCCGGCCATGAACCTGCAACTTCGGCCTGAAGCTTGAAAACGATTCCCGCGTTTGCGCCAAAAGCGCCGGTGCGGCACGACCGTGTCCGGTGTTTCACCACGCGAAGCGTCATTTGAACATGATGGCAAGACTTGTTGCGTGGCCTGACGGACACCCATCGAGCGCGCTGGCCCATGCAGGAAGCGCGCGGCGGCGGCGCCAATTCCGTTACACTCGCGCTCCCGTTTCCGCACGTTCCCAAATCTCCAATGGCGTTTGCAGACAGATTAGGCGTCACTGTGGCCTTGTTGGCGAGCCTGCTGATGGGGGGTTGCGCAACTGCGGTGTTTGATGCACCCGCGCGCGCAGACCGTGCCGAGGAACAGGACGAAACCCTGAGCTGGTGGCGCCTGCCTGATCGCAGCGGCCGGTTTGAACCGAGACAAGTCGCCAGTTCGCGCGCCGCCGAATTGCCGGCACCGCCGCCGCCGGCTGCGGATGCGAAGGCCGCGCCGCCGCAAGACCTGTACGAGCGCCTGCGCCGGGGCTTCTCGCTGCCCGATCTCAATACTGCGCGGGTACGCCAGCGGCAAGCCTGGTATGCGCAGCGTCCCGAGCTCATGCAGCGGATCCTGGAACGCGCAAACCGCCATCTGTTTCACATTCTTGAGGAAATCGAAGCGCGCAATATGCCTGCCGAGTTGGCGCTGGTGCCCTTTATCGAAAGCGGCTTTGACGCGCAGGCTGTATCGTCGGCGCAGGCCGTCGGGATGTGGCAGTTCATGTCATTCACCGCAACCCGCTACAAGCTGCGGCTCGATGATGTTCGCGACGAACGCCGTGATGTCGTCGCTTCCACCAGCGCGGCGCTCGACTATCTGGCGGACCTCTACGCGATGTTTGGTGATTGGCAACTCGCGCTCGCTTCCTACAATTGGGGGGAAAAGGCGGTGGCGCGCGCGATCGAGCGCAATCGCGCGCAGGGGCGTCCTGTGACCTATTCGAATCTCACCCTGCCGGACGAGACATCCGACTATGTCCCCAAACTGCAGGCCGTCAAGAATCTGCTACTCAATCCTGGCGCCCTCGCTCCCCTGTTGCCGCCCATGCCCAACCAGCCCTATCTGAGCAGCGTGCGCATGCCGGCCGATCTGGCCCTGCGCGATGCCTTGCGTTTTTCCGGCCTGACGCCGCCGCAGTTCGCAGCACTCAACGCCGCATTCAATGGCGCGACCATTCCCAAGGGAGACCGCGTTGTGTTGCCCGTTGAGCGCATGGGCGAATTCGAAGTTCGTGTGCAGGAACATCTGGCGCGACAGCCGCCCGCGCCGCTGCGGAGGCGCAAGTGATGTCGTGGTGCCAGCGCAGCGCAGTGTGCAACTCCTCGCTTGTGCTGTTGCGCCGCTCGCTGCGCACATCGGCAGCCGCGCTGTTGGCCCTGATGCCGCTCAGCGCTTACTGTGAGCATGTCATTGGCGTCTTCGCACCGCTCACCGGCCCGCGCGCTCCGATCGGGCAGTCAATGCGCAATGGCGTCGTTCTCGCACTTGAACAGGCTGAAGACAGCGGGCGGTTCGGTGATGTACGTCTGTCGATTCGCACGCTCGATGACACTGGCGCGCCGAAGGCGGTTGCCGAACAGGTGGTCAAGTTTGTGCGCGACGAATTCGCGGTGCTCGTCATTGGTCCTGTTGTGAGTGCGCAGGCCGAGGCCACCGCCGATCTGGCCAATCATGCACGATTCCCGTTGCTCGCTCCAGGGGCTTCCGAGGGGATCACGGCAGCAGGCCGGTGGGCATTTCGGCTATCGATGAGCCCGTACAAGACGTTGCATGCGCTCGCTGCCTACGCCATGGCTGCGCCACCCGCTGCGAGTGACGGCACTTTGAGCGGTGTCCGCAATGCGCGCCCGGCGGGGCGCCGCCTGGTACTGGTGCAGACCAAAGGCAACCGTGGCTACGTCTCGCAGGCGGCGGAGTTTCGTGCCGCCGCCGTCAAGGCCGGCGCCAGCATGGCTGGCGTCGTTGAAGCGGATGTCGCATCCGACTTTTTGATCCCGGCCGCAACTGCGGTACGCGACCTGGATGCAGACCTGGTGTTTTTTGCGATGGATGCCGAACCAGGCGCGGCTCTCGCCAACGCCATCGCAAGCCTTTACAGTCCACCGACCGCCAACAGCGCATCCGGCGTCACCGCGAGCGCGGGAACGGGCGCCCTTCAAGCGTCCCCCCCCGGCCCCGGCGCTGTTTCTGGCAGCGCTGTAGCCAGCGGTGCCAGAACCCCGCTGTTTGTCTTTGCCCCCGCCGCCGCCCAACCTGCACTGGCGCGCATCGGTGGCGCCGCTCTCGAGGGCGCGCTCACCGCCGCCGACTATCTGCCCGAAGCGCGCTCGGAACGCAACGAGCGTTTCCGCAGCGCCTACCGCGAGCGCTTTGGCGTGGACGCCGACACCTGGGCCGGTACCGGCTTTGCGGCTGGCCAACTGGCGGTGGAGGCAATTCGCAATGCCGGCCCGAACCCGTCACCCGAAACGATCCGCCTGGCGCTGGAGCGCGTCAACAATGTCGACACCTTGATGGGACGAGGACGCTGGCAACAGGACGCGTCGCGCAACCCCAGCTATACACCGCAAATTTATGTCATGCGCGCCGGGCAGCTGGTGCCGGTAGAGCCGGCGCGTATCAAATGACGCACGGCAAATGCCAACAAAATGGGCGCGTGCATACGCGCCCATTTTGTCGACGCCGGCGGGGCGCGATTGCCACGCGGCAATATTGGACTCGCCTGATGTGGCAAAAAATAGTATAGTCCGCACGGTATTCAAAATGGCAGGCTGATTCAAATTCTATGTCGCGAGATGTATCCCAGGACCCGACCGGGCGCGCAGCCGATCTTGGCTCAACGCAGAGGCTCGACACAGCGCACACCAATCCCGTGCGCGCGGTGCTGTTTGCGGACATCAGTGGCAGCACCCATCTTTACGATACGCTGGGCGACCAGAAGGCACTGGCTGTCATTGACCGTTGTTTGAAAGTGTTCTCCCACGCATCGCGCGCCCATGGTGGGCACGTGGTCAAGACCATTGGCGACGAAGTGTTGGTCGTGTTCCCGGACGTGGCTTCAGCATGCCTCGCCGCGATTGACATGCAGTTCGGCATTTCATCGCTGCCTGAGTCGATGGAACACGGCACGACGATCTATTGCGGGATCCACTGGGGTGGGGTGACGCTGACCGAAGACGATGTCTTTGGCGATACGGTAAACGTCTCGGCGCGCATGGTGCAGGCTGCGAAAAAAGGGCAGATTGTCGTCAGCGGCGATGCCAGGCGTCTTCTGCCCCCCGAACTGGCGGGCAAGACACGCTTTCTGGGAGCAGACGCGGTCAAGGGCAAGGCCGAGCCGATCGAGATGCACGAACTGCTGTGGGAGTCTGATGCTGAACTGACCGAGATGGTCAGCATTCGCGCCTCGGCCCGCGAATTGCCGATCGGCATGTCGCTAAGCTATCTCGGCAAAACCTATTCGGTCAAAAGCTCTGCGCCGGTCCTCACGCTGGGGCGCGACCTCGCTTCCGGAATCGTGACTACCGACAAGCTCGCGTCGCGCAATCATGGGCGCATCGCAAAAGAGAAAGACCGTTTCACCTATACCGATTTCAGTTCCAACGGCACCTTTGTTCACCTCAAAGGTCAGGATGAAGCGCTTGTTCGCCGTGATTCGATGGTGCTCAGCGGATCGGGGACAATCAGCTTTGGACGACCAAACAAGGAAGACTCCAAGGTCGTCATCACGTTTGACATCTCCCAAGCGCACGGCTAGTGCGCGCGGTTAAGCGGCCTGAGCGAGCCGCCACCGGTCTGCAATTGCGCTCCAGGATTCGTCAGGCAGCCGTGTTGCGGCGCGCAGACCAATTCTGTAGATCTACCGAGGACTGTCTGATCAGCTGCAGCCGCAAGCAGTGCGGCGGCACCTTAGCGGTCACCCTGTGATTCAGCCAGCGCCTGAAATCTTTCTGCCTCGCGGAAGTTCGCTCTGACGTCGGCTGCGCCATCCTTGAAAATCACCGCCAGAAGGCGCGACGAGGGGCCGTGGCCCTGGGAAGATGCCTGTCTGAGCAGCGGCACCGCCTGACTGGCCTTGCCCTCACTACGCAGCGCCACGGCGCGCTTGTACAACTCGGGGGGTGACGAGGCTGCCGCGATGCGGTCAGCGATGGAGCCCCCGGCAGAAGCGACGCGGTCAGCGGCGGCCTTGTCGGCTGCCACCTTGTCGGCTGCGGCCTTGTCGGCGCCGGCTTTGTCCGCCGCCAGCTTGTCGGCCGCTGCCCTGTCGGCTGCCACTTTGTCGGCTGCTGCCTTATCCGCTGCTGCCTTGTCCGCCCCCGCCTTGTCTGCTGCCGATTTTGCGGCTGCCACTTTTTCAAGGTTCAGTTTGTCCGCGGCCGCCTTGTCTGCTGTCGCCTTGTCTGCTGTCGCCTTGTCGGCCGCCGTCTTGGTGATCGCTGCCTTTTCCGCTACGGATTTTGCCGCCGCCAGTTTCTCTGCCGTCACTTTATCCGCGGCCGCCTTTTCCGCTGCGCGATTTTGGGCTTCCTGCTCGGCTTTTCTTTGCTCTGCGGCCTCACGCGCTTTCTGCGCCTCAGCGGTAACCGAGGGACCAGGGGTCGCGGGGGAAGCCGATGCCGATTTGCCGGCACTCGCATCGGGTGCCGCCTTGGATGCCGCATCCTTGGGCGGTCGCTGCGCCTCTGCGTTCGCTTGATCCTTCGCGGCTTTGCCCTCCGTGCTGGCCTGACCGGGCGAGGTGCCTGACGGTTGAGGGCTTGACGTAAATTGAAACCAGCCAATGCCCGCAGCGACCAGCACCACCGCCGCCCCGGCAATCAAAGCCACCGGCTTTTTCCTGGTTTCCGGAAGGTTCGGCGCGTCGTCCTCATCCTGGGCGTTGCGCAGCGCCGCAGACACGGCGGGACGGCCAACCGCCGCCCCCTGGGCTGCCGGCTGTGGGACACGAATGACATCCGCACCGGCACCAGCAATGCCGGACGTGGCGGCCGGCGTTGCCGCCGGCGGACCTGATTTGAGCGCTACCGGCGCTGGCGCAGGGGGTTTTACGCCGGCATCCTTCAGGTAGTGAG
>JANLTL010000136.1:0-2209 GCA_031362905.1 Burkholderiales bacterium
CTGGGCACGGTGCAATTGCGCGCCGAGTTTCCCAACCCGGACTTGCGCATTCTGCCCGGCCAGTTCGTGCGCGCGCAGGTGGTCGCCGGCGTACAGGATGCGATCGTCGTGCCGCAAACTGCCGTACTGCAGGGCGACCAGGGACGCTTCGTCTGGACCGTCGGCGCCGGCAACAAGGCGGCGCCGCGCGTCGTCGAGACCGGTGCATGGATCGGCGCGGACTGGATCATTCTCAAGGGCCTGGCAAGCGGCGACAAGGTGATTGTCGATAACCTGCTCAAGCTGCGCCCCGGCACTGCGGTGCAGGTGCAGGCTGCAGGGACCGGGCCTGCGGCTCCTGCGGCGGCGGGCGCAGCGCCCGGGACGACAGCACCCGCCGTCCCAACGAAAGAGAATGACAAGGGCGGCGCTGACAAGCCTGCGCCATCCAAATCCGATTCGCCGGCTGCACCCGGGAAGAACGGGTAGCCCCAGCGTGTCCCGATTCTTCATTTATCGCCCGGTGTTTGCCGGGGTGATTGCAATCCTGATCGTGATCGCCGGTCTGGTGGCCTCGTTCATCCTGCCGGTGGCGCAATACCCCGAGATCGCGCCGCCCACCGTCACCATCACCACCGTGTATTCGGGCGCCAGCGCCGAGACCTTGGCGCGCACCGTCGCCGCGCCGATCGAGGAGCAGCTCTCCGGGGTTGAGCGCCTTTCGTTCTTCAACTCGAGTTCGTCATCCAACGGCACCGTCACCATCACTGCCACGTTCGAGCCCGGCACCAACGTTGACCAAGGGGTGTTCAACGTCAACAACCGGGTGCAGTTGGCCCTGCCGCGCCTGCCTGAAGAAGTGCGTCGCAACGGCGTCACGGTGCAAAAGCGCTCGACCGATATCTTGCTGGTGGTCGCGCTGGTCTCGCCCAAATCAAAATTCAACACGCTCTACCTGTCCAACTACGCGTCCCTCTCGGTGGTCGACGAGTTAAAGCGCGTGCCGGGTATTTCCGATGTGACGGTGTTTGGTGCACGCGACTATTCGATGCGCGTCTGGCTGCGCCCCGACCGCATGGCCATGCTCAGCGTGACCCCCAGCGATGTCGCCAATGCCTTGCGTGCCCAGAACGCGCAGTTTGCCGCCGGCAAGATCGGCGCCGAGCCCGCACCACCGGGACAGAACCTGGTGTACACCGTCACCGCCACCGGGCGCCTGATCGACCCCGAACAGTTCGGCGACATCGTCGTGCGCGGCGATGGCCCGGGCGGCGTGTTGCGCCTCAAGGACATCGCGCGCCTCGAACTCGGCGCCGCCAGCTACGACAACTTCAACACTCTCGACGGCAAGCCCACCATCGGCGTTGCGACCTTCCTGCAACCGGGCTCGAACGCCCTTGATGTCGCCAAGGCGGTGCGCAAGCGCATGACCGAGATCAAGGTCAACTTCCCCGAAGACGTGGACTACGTCATCCCGTTCGACACCACCCGCTTCGTTGACGCATCGATCAAGGAAGTCGTCAAGACCATTTTCGAAGCGGCGCTGTTGGTGATCCTGGTGGTGTTCCTGTTCCTGCAAACCTGGCGCGCCACGCTAATCCCGATGATCGCGGTGCCGGTGTCGCTGATCGGCACCTTCGCCGGGCTGTGGATTGTCGGCTTCTCGATCAACACCCTGACGCTGTTCGCGATGGTGCTGGCGATCGGCATAGTGGTCGACGATGCCATCGTGGTGCTCGAGAACGTCGAGCGCCTGATGCGCGAGGACCACATGAAACCGTTCGAGGCCTCGCTGCAGGCGATGCGCGAAGTGTCGGGCGCCGTCGTCGCCATCGTTCTGGTGCTGTGCGCGGTGTTTGTGCCGGTGGCCTTTTTGGGCGGCATTGCCGGCCAGTTGTATCGCCAGTTCGCGGTCACCGTCGCGATTGCGGTGGTGATCTCGGGCTTCACCGCGCTCACGCTCACGCCGGCGCTGTGCGCGATTCTGATGAAGGCCGGCGCACATAAAGAGTCACGGCTGTTCCGTCCGTTCAACGTCGGCTTCGCCTGGGTCACGCGTCAGTTTCTCTTCCTGGTCGGTGCGACGCTGCGCCATCGCTTGGTCTCGTTGCTCATCTTCGCCGGCGTGATCGCAGGCACCGTCACCATGTTCGTGCGCATCCCGGGCAGCTTCGTGCCGCCGGAAGACCAGGGCTATGTGTTTGGCCTGGTGCAGTTGCCCGATGGCGCG
>JANLTL010000210.1:0-3261 GCA_031362905.1 Burkholderiales bacterium
GTCGCGTGCTCCAGGCTGCCTACGATCACTTCCTCAAGTGGATCCCACTCGTTGTGCGAGTTGACCGGGCAGGTGGGGGCGGCGGCGCTCGCGCCCGGAGCAACAGCGGACGAATCGAGTTTCAGGGCTTCAGGAGCGTTCATGGCGACAAATTGCGTGAATAACCGCAGGATTATACAGAGAGGGTCAGGCGCCCCGCAGTGCGTTGAGCGATTCAGTTGCCGCTTCGCACACCCGTTGCACATCAGCCTGCGTCATCGCCGGAAACAGCGGCAGGGTGACGATGCCCGCGCCGATGCGCTCGGCCTGCGGGAACATGCCCTCGCAAAAGCCACGCCGGCGATACAGCGTGAACAGGTGAATCACCGGGTAGTGCACGCCGGTACCGATGCCGCGCTCTTTCATGGCCGTCATGAAGTCGGCGCGCCTGATATCGCGCGGCAACACCACCTGGAACATGTGCCAGCTGGAATTGTCGAAATCCATCACCGGCAATTCGCAACCGGTTTCGACATTGAAACAGTCAAAGTAGTGCTGTGCAAGATCGCGCCGTTTTTGCGTGAAGGCGTCGAGGTGCGGCAACTGGCCGAGGCCAATGCGCGCGGCGACATCGGTCATGTTGAATTTGCCGCCCATCACATCGACATCCATGCCGTCCATGCCGCTGCGCGACACGCCTTGCAGGCGGTAGCGCTCGCACAGGCTCACGTCCACATCCGCCGGTAGCACCAGGGCACCGCCTTCGGTCGTCGTGATGTTCTTGTTGGCGTGAAAGCTGAATGAAACAAAATCACCGAAGCTGCCGATCGGACGGCCGCCCCACGATGCCCCAAACGCCTGCGCCGCATCTTCGATGACCCGCAATTTGCGTTTCGCCGCGATCGCGTAGAGGCGGTCACGGTCCACCGGCAGGCCCGACAGATCGACCGGGATGATGGCACGCGTCCTGGGGGTGATCGCGGCTTCGATGCGATTGAGATCGATGTTGCGGGTGGCGGCATCGACATCGACAAACACCGGTGTGGCACCGACGTCGAGAATGACAGTGGCGGTGGCAACCCACGACAGCGGGGTGGTGATGACTTCATCGCCCGGCCCGACGCCGCCTAAGCGCAACGCAATTTCCATGGTGCAGGTGCCGCTGTTGAAGGCGCGCACCGTGCGCCCGCCACAATGCGCCGCGAGAGCGGCTTCGAACGCCTGCACCTGCGGCCCGCTGGTAATCCAGCCCGAGCGCAGTACGGCGGCTACACCTGCGATGGTTGCTTCGTCAATCGATGGACGGGTGAAGGGCAGGAACGGGAGTTGACTCATGGGGGGGATTTTCGCCGGACTTCGTAACCGGTGTTGGCGGCCACGCTCTGCCCTCGAATTGCGCAGCAAGCCTGGCCGCTCATCCAGGGGGTCGAACTCATGGCTTGCGCACGATCACGCGGCGCGTATCGCGCGCGATGATGACGTGAGGTACTTTGTGGCGTTCAAAATAAACCAGGGTGCCCGGATGCATTATCGCCATCGCAAACTTGTCGGTGGCCCAGCGCTTCTCGAATTCGCCATAGGTTCGCATGAAGTTCCCGGGTTCCTGCTCGATGCCGAAGGTCAGCTCGCCCGTGTATTCCACCATGCTCACGTTGCGTCCGATGTAGTAGGGCAGGGTCTGGTCATAGATGCTGATGCTGTAGAAGGGCGCATCGGGCCGCAATTGTGGGCGGATTTTTTCGATCAGGTGATAAGTGGAAGCAGCTGGCGACAGGCTGTCGTGGCCGGTGAGCGCGAGCTGCGTCGAAACCAGCGCGCCAAATCCCAAAGAGAGGACGGCGGCAAACGTGCGTCCTTTGAGCGACAACACCAGTGCGGCAGCGGCGCCCAGTATCGCGATCACCGCTGCCGCGACCAGCCATGGCACATAGGCCTGGTAGAGCGCCAGCGGCACTTCCACATCGGCCAGGCGCGTCGCTTGGGGCGCGAAGAACAATCCGGCGATGCCGACGACCAGGGCGGGCACGATATGCAAGGCGAGCGCACGCGGGCGAATGCGCGCGAGATACTCGCCGATCAGCAGTGCCACGGCCGGAAACACCGGTAAAATGTAGCTCGGCAGCTTGGAACTCGATGCCGAAAAAAACACCATCACAAAAATGATCCACGTCAGCAAGAAACGCTTGGGCGCAAAGCCGCTTTCGCCCACCCCCTGGCCCTCCATCTCGCGCGGCAGGGCGCGGGCGCAGGCATCGAGCATCAAGAAGGTCCAGGGCAGCATGCCGGCCAGCAAGATCGGCACGAAGTACCAGGGTGCCCCGGTGCGGCTGTGTGCCTTGGTCAAAAAACGGTCGAAGTGCTCGTGAATGAAAAAGAACTGAAAAAACTCCGGGTTCCTGATGCACACCAGAACGAACCACGGCGCCGCCACGGCAAAGAAGATCAGCAGGCCCGACCCCATGCGCATGCGCTTCCACAGCGCCCAATCGCGTGACCAGAGTGTATAGACGATGAGCGACGCGGCGGGCAGGGCGGCGCCGATCAGGCCCTTGGTGAGCACCGCGAGGCCGAGCGCCGCCCATGCCAGCCACATCCAGTTGCGCGCGGCGGCGGACGCCACCCGCTCGCGCTGGGCCAGCATGAGCGAGAACATCCCGAGGCACAGGAAGAACGCGAGGCCCATGTCAAGCGTGTTGACATGGGCGATCAACACGTAAAGCAGGCTGCTGCCCGCTACCGCCGCCGCCATCAGCCCGGCGCGCAGTCCCCAGAAACGCGCACCCACCAAGGCGGTGAGCAGTACGCCCAAAAATCCGGTGAGCGCCGGCCATAGGCGCGCCGTCCAGTGATGGACGCCAAACACTTCGAACGCAAGGGCCGTCGCCCAGTATTGCAATACCGGTTTTTCAAAATACTTCAGGCCGTTCTGGCGCGGCGTCACCCAATCACCGGTGGCTACCATTTCCCGCGCGACTTCTGCGTAGCGGCCTTCGTCGGGACGGATCAGCTTGCGCGCTTCCAGGTTGGCGAACCATACCAGCGCCAACAGCAGGACCAACAGCAGCACGTTGCGGCGGCTGATGAAAGGGCGCAATGTCGCCGCTGCGCTGTTGCCGGCAGCGTGAGCGCGCCGCTGGCCATCCCGCTGGCCACTCCTTGGTAGGCGCCGTGGCCACGTCTCTGTCATCACGCCCTTTCATCAGCCGCCGCAACGTGCTGCTGTCGGTCCTGCTGTTGGCGCTGGTATGGTTCGCCAACCTGGAAGCGCGCAAGCTGATCCGT
>JANLTL010000239.1:0-5649 GCA_031362905.1 Burkholderiales bacterium
CACGCCGGCTTTCTCTTTGAACAACTCCCCCGCGAGATGGGTGCCACCGCCATTGCCGGCCGAGCTGTAGGCGAGCCTGGCCGGATTTTTCTTCGCGTAGGCAATCAATTCTTTTACGTTGGCGGCGGGTATAGAGGGCTGTACACACAGGATGATCGGGAACTGCGCGCCGAACATGACCGGCGTCAAATCCTTTTCAAGATCGTAGGGCAGCTTGTTGCCAAATCCGGGTAACACCGACTGATGAATCGCACCCATGAACAAGGTGTGGCCGTCGGGCGCCGCACGCGCGGCTGCTTCGGCGCCAATCACGCTGTTGGCGCCGCTGCGGTTATCGACCGTGACCTGCGTCGACCATATGTCACCGAGCCGCTGCGCAAGCGCGCGCGCGGTGACATCAACCGGTCCGCCAGGCGGGAATGGCACGATGATGCGCACCGGGCCGCGTGGATAGGCTGCAGCAGCGGTCTGCGCCTGAACATCGGGGCTGAGCATGACCAAAGCGGCAAATGCCACCAGGGCGGCGCGCGCAGCGGGCGCGGTCAACGCGCGCATCACGCTGGCACCGCCGCAGAATCGCCCACCGCCTTGCCATCGAGCAGCGCGATCCAGCCGCGCCCGATGCGGTAGACCACCCAAATGCCGGTGACCACCCAGATGCCCCACGCCACCGGAATGCCGATAAAGGTGACAAACAGTGCGCCGCCCACGATCACCCACAAGAGCGCAAACCAGAAGGTGCGTACCTGCCAGCGAAAGTGGCTCTCCAGATAGGTGCCGGCAGCAGCGTCGCGTTTTATGTAGTTGAGGATGATGCCGATTACCGAGGGCCAACCCATCAAAAACGCGGTCACGATGAAGGCTGCCGTGGTAAGGCCCATCAGTGCGCTCCAGGCGTGCAAGGCGTAAATCACGTGGGTGATGGTGATGGGGGCGCTGGCCGGCAGCCCGGTGCGGTGATCAATCTCGTTCATGGCGTCAGTCCCGGATACGGCCCAGTGCTGAGCCATTGTTGAACTGTAGCATCTGACGTGCGATCTGGCGTCACAACCTGATCATCCGCCAAGAGTGGCTCCTGGAGCGGCTCTCCTGACATCTAGCGAGCCACGGCGGGGCGCGAAAATGCATCGGCCAGCATGTCGACAAACGCGCGCACCTTGGCTGACAAATGGCGCCGGCTCGGATACACCGCGTGGATTGAGGTATTGCCTGCCTCAAATCCGGGGAGCACGCGCACCAGACTGCCATCCGCCAGCCACGGCGCGACGATAAAGTCCGGCTCGCAGCAAATGCCGACGCCCGCAGCGGCAGCCCGCGCGAGCATGTCGCCATTGTTGGTCTGCATGTTGCCGGCGATGCGCGCCTTGTGCTCGCTGCCATCGGCACTGGTGAAGCGCCATTCGTTGCGCGGGTTGAGGTATTCGTAGACCAGACAGTTGTGATCACTCAATTGCGCCGGTGTTTTCGGCGTGCCGCATTTTTTGAGATAAGCCGGCGCAGCGCATGCCATCAGACGCGATTCACCCAGCTTGCGCGCGATCACGCTGGTCGAGCGTGATTCGCCGATGCGGATGGCGAGATCGAAGCCCTCTTCAACGATATCGACCATGCGGTCCGACAGTGACACGTCGATGCGCACATCGGGATGTTTCTTCATGAATGGCGCCAGCAGCGGCGCGATGTGATGCAGCCCGAAGTTGACTGAGCAGGTGACGCGCAGCGTGCCACGCGGGCGTTCGCGTCCGGCACGAGCCGACAGTTCGGCTTCTTCAACATCGGCAATCAGTTGTACGCAACGTGCGTGGAACGCGCGCCCCGGCTCGGTCAGCGAAATCCGCCGCGTGGTGCGGTTGAGCAGACGCGTGTCCAGGTGCGTTTCGAGATCGGCGAGCTGGCGCGATACAGCCGAGGTGGACATGCCCAGCCGTTCGGCGGACTTGGCAAAGCTGCCGAGCTCGACCACCTTGGCGAATACCTGCATGGCGGTGAGGCGGTCCATTCTGCAATGCCTTCCGTTATCCCGAATTTCGCAACAATAAATTGCATGATAGCCACTTTATCTTTTTATTCGCAACAGTCAATATGTGCCTCATCGCGCCATTGCGGCGCACATTGAACGAAAGGAACCGTCATGACCAACCGCCTCCCGACTCCGCAGGACACCGCTCCCTATGCCGCCCTGGTGTTGCGCATCGCGCTCGGCACCATGTTTGTCGCCCACGCCATGCTCAAGTACGCAGTGTTCACGCTGCCTGGTACGGTGAAGTTCTTCGAATCGATCGGCCTGCCCGGGCCGCTCGCCTACGTCACGTTTTTCGCCGAGTTGATCGGTGGCGCGCTGATCCTGCTCGGGGTCGGCACACGCTGGGCGGCCCTCGCCCTGGTGCCAATTTTGCTCGGCGCCACCTGGGCGCACGCCGGCAACGGCTGGCTGTTCACTGCGCCCAACGGCGGCTGGGAATATCCGGCCTTCCTGGCTGTTTCCACCCTCGTTTTGGCCCTGCTCGGCGATGGCGCATACTCGTTGCGCAGCCTGTTCACCAGTCAGAAAGCGGCTTCGTTCGCTGCCTGATTGATCCCGCCACCCCTTCAATTGAAGCGGGCGGATTCCACCCACCCCAACGAAAGCCTGATCATGAAACTCTACTACTCGCCCGGCGCTTGTTCGCTCTCCCCCCACATTGTGGCCCGCGAAGCCGGCCTCGATGTCGAACTCGTCAAGACCGATCTCAAGACCAAACACACAGCCGATGGCGGCGACTTCACGGCCGTCAATGGCAAGGGCTACGTGCCCACCCTGCAACTCGACAACGGCCAGGTGCTCACTGAAGGCCCGGCCATCGTGCAATACCTTGCTGACCAGAAGCCTGACGCCGGCCTCGTGCCGGCGGCCGGCACGATGGAGCGTTACCGGGTGCAGGAGTGGCTCAACTTCACTACCGCCGAAATCCACAAGAGCTACTCGCCCCTGTTCAACCCCGACGCCGTGCCCGCCTGGAAAGAGGCCGCAAAAGCCAATCTCGCCAAGCGCTTCGGCTTCGTCGACCAGCACCTCGCGGGCAAGAGCTATCTGATGGGCGACAAGTTCAGCGTTGCTGAT
This sequence comes from Burkholderiales bacterium, assembly GCA_031362905.1. GTDB lineage: Bacteria > Pseudomonadota > Gammaproteobacteria > Burkholderiales > JAEUOS01 > CANJDH01. The sequence goes on from JANLTL010000239.1 coordinate 3,101, forward strand.
GCTTACCTGTTCACGGTGGCCAATTGGGGCCAGTGGGTCGGCGTCGATATCGGCCAGTGGCCCAACGTCAAGGCGCACCACGCGCGCGTGGCGGCGCGGCCGAAGGTGCAGGAGGCATTGAAGGCGGAAGGCTTGGTCAAGTAAGCCGGACGGCAGGCGGCAAGGGCCGGGCAGTCAGGACACGTCGCCCGGCCCGGCCTCACGCTTGTTGCCGTGAATCATCGAGGCGATAAGATTCTCGCGGTGGCGCACGCTCTCGACAATGGCGCCGGTGACATGCAGCGCCGCCAGCGCGAACAACAGATAGGTCAGCCATAGATGGGTTTGTTCGACCCATTCAATGCCCCAGAAGCGGTCGGTGGTGTAGAGCCAGCCGCTGGCGGCGGTGAGCAGCGCGGTGGTGAGAAGCGCCAGGATCATCCAGCCGCCGAGCGGATTGTGACCGATGTAACGCGGCTCCTGCGCGGCTGCGACCAGCTTGCTGTAGCGCAAGGTGGCCGACGGTGAGTACACGAACTGTGTGAAACGCGCATAGGCTGGCCCGGCGAAGCCCCACACGATGCGCAGCGTCACCACCGCCAGCACCACGTATCCGGTCCATTCGTGCCACTTGCCACCGCCATGGCGCGTGAACCACGCGACGATGATCGACCCCACGAGCGTCCAGTGGGCGATGCGAACGAGGGGATCCCAGACACGCATCAGGAGATATCTGCAAACTGCGAAAGGCCAGCCAGGGCGCGCCGCTTACCGGTCACGGCAGCGGGCAACGCGCCTAGCGTGAACGCGGCGTGGTCGGCACCGGTGCCAAGGTGACCGGATGGAAATAGGCCTCGACACGCTCGCCTTTTTCGTTCACCGCGTAGACCTCATAGCAGCCGCCGTCGATCTTGATGCGGCGAATCTGCCAGCCGCGCTCTTTGAGCATGGCTTCGAGTTTTTCCTGCGGCTGCCAGGTGTTCTGGTTGCCCGAATCGCAGGTGGCCAGGCCGGTGGCGTGGCTTGCGCTGGCGGCCAGCGCGATGAGTGTGGCAACAATAAATTTGGCGATTGTCATGCAGACTCCTGAAGGGAAAAATGATCTGTGCAAGAGCGGTAGATTACCAAACCGTCTGTGACGCCGGCGGCGCGTTCAGGTTCCTTGCGCGGGAGCGCGTTGCAACAGTTCCTTGCTGCGCGACAGGTTCAGTGTTGCTGACGCTTACCTATCCACGGCGGCCATCCGGGGCCAGTGGGTCAGCGTCACTCATCGGGTGGAATGAAAGACCTTGCAGCAGTGTTGAATACCTCGGTAGACTCACGTCCTGCATTCTGTGGTGACGATGGTGGCATCGAAAGCCTGGCGCGATGTCGATTGCTTCTTTGATTATTTGAATGGAGAGATCATGAATAGTTCGATCAGAATGAAGCTGGTGACCGGCGCAGTTTTCGCCGCCACACTGATGCCTTGCGCAGCACAGGGTGCCGACAGCGCGGCAGCCGTGCTCAAGCGCGCCGCCGCTGCCATGGGCGAGCCCAAGACGCTGCGCTACGTTGCCGAGGGTACCGGTGCCACCTACGGCCAAGCCTACGTGCCAGGCTTGGCGTGGCCGAAAATTACGGTGCACAGCCAGATCCGCAGCATCAACTATGACACTGCCTCGATGCGCGAAGAGTTCACCCTGAGCCGGGCCGAACCCAAAGGGGGCGGCGGGTATCCGCTCTCCGGGCAGCAGCGCAATGACCAGTTCGTCAGTGGGGCGCATGCCTGGAATCAGGCCGGCACGACGCCGCAACCCGGGGCGCGCTTCGTCGTCGATCGTGTGCATCAGTTGTGGATCACACCGCATGGGGTGCTGCGCGCCGCACTCAAGAACAACGCCACGGTGACCTTTCAGACGCGCAACGGCAAGTCATGGGCTGCGGTGAGCTTCACTGAACCCGGGCGCTTTAGCGCCACCGCCTTTCTCAATGCCGATTACGTTGTCGAGCGCATCGAGTCGCGCCTGCCTGATCCGGTGCTCGGTGAAGTGTCTTCCGTCGCCAGCTTCAGCGACTACCGCGACTTCGCTGGCGTGAAGTTTCCGGGCCGGATCCAGCTCGCGCAAGGCGGCCACCCTACGCTCGACGTCACGGTCAAGGAAGTGCAGCCCAACGTGGCGGTGAACATCCAGGTGCCCGAGGCCGTCGCCAAGGCCAGCGAACGCGTCACCGCCGACAAGGTCGCCGATGGCGTCTGGTTCATTGCCGGCGGCTCGCACAACAGTGTGGCGATTGAAATGAAGGACCACATGATCCTGGTCGAGGCGCCACTCGGAGACCTGCGCAGCGCACCGGTGATCGACGAGGTCAAGAAACTCTCGCCGGGCAAGCCGATCCGCTTCATGATCAACTCGCACAGCCACTTCGACCACACCGGCGGGGTGCGCAGCGCAGCCGCTGCCGGCGCCACCATCGTCACCCAGGCCAACAACAAGGCGTATTTCGAGAAGGCGCTGGCGAACCGGAGCAAGATTGCGCCGGATCTGCTGACCAAATCAGGCAAGAAGGCCAGCATCACAACGGTGGGC
>JANLTL010000272.1:0-1813 GCA_031362905.1 Burkholderiales bacterium
CCGTGGCGGGCATGGTGGATGACTTCATCGAACTTTCCGCCCGCGCCAAGCTGATGTTTCAGATGATCGCCGCCAGCGTGTTGGCCGGCGTTGGCGGCGTGCTGGTCTTCCATGTGGGTGCCTTGTTTTCCCCCTCGGTGGTGGCCTTGGGCGCGATGACAGTGGTGCCTTTCACCCTGCTCGGGATGGTGGGCGTGATGAATGCCTTGAACATGATCGATGGCGCGGATGGCCTGGCGGGAGGCGTTGCCCTCTCTGCGCTGCTGTGGTTCGGCACCGCAGCCGGGCTTGCTGGTCTGGCGTCACATGTGTCGCTGATCGGCCTGTTTGGCTGTGCCATCGCGGCCTACCTCTGCTTCAACGCGGGCGGCCCGCTGGCGCGCCGATACAAGATTTTCCTGGGCGATGCCGGGAGCCTGCTGACGGGTCTAATTCTCGCTTGGCTCGCGATCACGCTGGCCATGGAGCCTTACGCTGCGCTCAAGCCGGTCACTGCCGTATGGATACTGGCGGTGCCGATTTGTGACTCAGTGTCGCTGATGTTGCGGCGGGTGCTGCGCGGACGCAGCCCGTTCAAGCCCGACCGTGAACATCTGCATCATCTGCTGCAGGACGCGGGTTTGACTTCAGCGCAAGCGGTGGCCTTGTTGGTCACCATCAACCTGCTGTTGGGCGGCCTGGCCTTGCTGGCTGACCGCATGCAGGTGCCGGAACACTGGATGTTCTATTTGAGCATGCTGATCTTTGCCGGCTACACGATCTTTAGCGCGCGCTTCTTCGCGCGGCGGCCCGCGCAATGAAGCTTGCCTATCCCTCGGCGCTGATCTGCACCCGGTAGCCATGCTGGCGCAGCAAGGCGTTTTGGCGTGCCAGGGCCAGATCATGTGCCACCATTTCGGCAATCATTTCCGCCAGCGTGATGGACGGCTCCCACCCCAAGCGCAGTTTGGCGCGTGACGGGTCGCCGAGCAGCGTTTCGACTTCAGTCGGGCGGAAATAGCGCGCGTCTACGCTGACGATCATTTGACCCGCCTTGAGGGCAGGCGCCGCATCGCCTTCGACACGCTGCACCACACCGCGCTCGCTGACCCCCTCGCCCTCCCAGCGCAGCGTGACACCCAACTCGGCTGCCGCCATGTCGACGAACTGGCGCACGCTGTACTGCACGCCGGTGGCAATCACAAAATCTTCCGGTTTCTCCTGCTGCAGCATCAGCCACTGCATGCGCACAAAGTCTTTGGCGTGGCCCCAATCGCGCAGCGCATCGAGGTTGCCCAAATACAGACAGTCTTCCAGGCCTTGCGCAATATTGGCGAGGGCGCGGGTGATTTTGCGCGTGACAAAGGTTTCGCCACGGCGCGGGCTCTCGTGGTTGAACAGGATGCCGTTGCAGGCGTAGATGCCATAGGCTTCGCGGTAATTCACGCAAATCCAGTAGGCGTACAGCTTGGCCACTGCATAAGGGCTGCGCGGATAAAACGGCGTGGTTTCGCGTTGCGGGGTTTCCTGCACCAAGCCATAGAGCTCGGACGTCGAGGCCTGGTAAAACCGGGTCTTCTTTTCCAACCCGAGGATGCGGATCGACTCCAGCAGGCGCAAGGTGCCGATGCCATCCACGTCAGCCGTGTATTCCGGGCTTTCAAAGCTCACGGCCACATGGCTCTGCGCGCCCAGGTTGTAAATTTCATCGGGTTGCGTTTGCTGGATGATGCGAGTCAGGTTGCTGCCATCGGCCAGGTCGCCATAGTGCAGCGTGAAGTTGCGATTGGTGGTTTGCGGGTCTTGGTATATATGGTCTACCCGGGCGGTGTTA
>JANLTL010000297.1:0-10409 GCA_031362905.1 Burkholderiales bacterium
TGGCCGCGCCGTCTGTGCAGCACTCTGCATGGCCTGCGCGCCATCCTGCATGGCTTTTTGTGTCTTGGCCGCCTGCTCCTGCATGAATTTCATCCACGCTTGCGGATCCATCCACGGCGCACCGGGTGCGGGTTGGCCGTCGGCAGTGCGTGAAGCACCGCCCGGCGAAGCGCTCCCAGAGCTACTCTGCGCAGCATGCTCGCCAAAATCCTTGGTGGATGCGGCTTTCAGCCCGGCCATGCCGGCCAACTGCATTTCGATGGTGTTGATCTGCAGACTCATCATGTTCAGATTCATCTCCAGCCATTGTTTGACCTGCTTCAACTCGGCCAGACGCTTTTCCAGTTCCTTCGGATCGAACGAAGGCATCTGCAGACCGCCCATGCCTGTGCCGCCGCCTGCGTTGCCCGCAGTCAGGCCAAAGCCGGGGATCGCCATCTGGCCCCACAACTGTTTGACGAATTCGAACGGGTCAGGCGCGTTGGACATGATGGTCGGGCCGGTAGGTGGACGTTGCGGGTGTCGGAATCAGGATGCGTCAAAGTGTGATGAAGTGCCTCGCCGCGCATCAAACTGCGCGCCCGAGCGAGCCCAATTGATTCTACGCCGATAGGACGGCAGCAGTGGTTATTTCGTGTCCGCCGGAAACGGCTGCGGCCCACGCGCCGCGGCCGGTACAGACTGATCGGGATAGCGCAGCCGGAAACGTGCAAGGCTCGCATCGGCCGCAGCCTGCTGTCCGCTGCGGCGCAGGTCGATGACGTATGCGAGCCAGCGTTCCGCCGGCAGCTCCGCTTCCTGCGCGACCGAAAGAATCACTACGCCTTCGCTCTTGCGCTGCGCTGCGCCAAGGCCCGCGCTCTGTGTCGCGGCAGTGCCCGCTTTGTTGCCGGCGCGGGCGCCCGCGCCACCGTCCGCCACGCCTTCGGCACTCGTGCCGGCGCCACCAGCCTTATCGCGCGTCGCGCCTTGCAGCAAGCGCGCTGCCGGTTTGGCTGCGGGCGGGGGTGCCGCCGCCGGTTCGGGCGCAGATGGCGCTGAGGCGAATGGCGCAGGCGCAGCAGCAACGGCAGGCGCGGCTTCGCGCCGCATCTCCGATACTTCGGCAGCACGCGCAGGCACTGTGCTGCGCGCCGCTGTTGACGTCTGGGGCATTGCGTCAGCCGCTTGCGCCGCTGCGGGAGCCCGCATGGCGTCGGCTGGTCCGGCCGGTGCCACCAGAGGCGCGGACATCGCCGCCGGTGCAGGAGCCGGCGCAGCAGGCTTGGCCAATGCCGGGCGCTCCTGCACGCTTTGAGCAGCACTGTCTGCTGCCCTCTCTTCACGCAGTTTGCGCTCCCGCTCGCGCGCAGGTGTGGTGCTGCCCGCGCCCGGGGTGGGCCCGGCATTGCCGGCAACGACTGGCGCATCGGCCTTCTTTGCGCGTGATGTGGCTGCCTCGGCCGGCGAAGCGAGAGCGCCTGGGGATGCGGCCGCAGACGATTCTCCCTGTGCAGCGACAGGTGCAGCGGTGGGTGCCGCAGTGGGCGCAGTGGCGGGTGCAGCGGCGGGCGCAGCGGCTGATACAGCGGGCGCAGCGGCAGGCCGCGCTTGGTTCGCCGAAGCAGGGCGTTCGGTAGTCGCCGTCACTGGCGTCTCGCCGCGCAGGGCCTCAGGCGCTTCGACGCCGATGCGCGTAACGATGCCGACGGCCAGCACCGCGCACGCAGCGAGCGCAAGTGGCGCGCGCGCACGCCGGCTCCACGACGCATCGTTGGCCGCAGCACCGGTTGCACGCGTGGTGGGTACAGCCAGTCCAACAGCTGCTGTGGACTGCGGCTTGTTCTCCTTGGCCTCCTTGGCCTCCTCTGCCATCAGACGCGCCGCAGCCCGCGCCTGTGCGAGGATGGCTGCATCAGCCGCAGCGCTCGGCATCTCGATGGACGCTGTGCGATAGCGCGCCTCGATGCGCGCGTCGCGCGTTTCGTCGTCGCGGATATCGCTCATAGCAAACCCTTCATGCCGTCGCGCACCTTGGCGAGCGCATAGCGCAGACGGCTCTTGACGGTCTCAAAGCCTTGACCCGTGGCGGCGGCGATCTCTTCGAGTGTAAGCCCGCCTTCGATCTGCAGCAGCAGGGCTTCGCGCTGCGCGGGCGGCAGGGCTTCGACCAGCTGCACCACCTGCAGCGCAGCGCGGCGCTGGGCCAAGGCTTCGTCCGGTTCGGGTGCACTGCTCGCGTATTCGCGTGCCGGTGCGCCGCCATCGCCCGCGCCATCCGCACCGGCACCGTCATCCCCTTCACCTTCGAGCGTGCTGAACGCCACCAGATTGGCGCGGCGGTAATGATCGATCAGGCGGTTGTGCGCGAGGCGGTAGAGCCAGGTGGTGAATTTGGCATCGGGCTGCCACTGCGCAGCAGCACGGATCACCGACGTCCATACGTCCTGCGCGAGCTCCTCGGCGAGACCGTGGTCATGCAGGCTGCGCAAAAAGTAACGGAACACACCGCCCTTATGCGTGCCGTAGAGCGTCTCGAAGGCGCGTGCGTCACCTCGCGCAAAGGTGGCAACCAGCGCCGCATCGGGGTCAGCCACCGGCGCGGCTTGCGCGTCGATGCTCATGCGCGCAGCACCGCCGGGTGCAAAATGCGCGGCGGTGGCGAGAGAGAAAAACAAAACGGCCTGCATTCCCGCTCTAACGAACGGGCGCCGCACATGGGGTTAAGCGGCCCCGGCGGGCGCTACCGCGCTGGCCGCGTCAGTCGCGGCTGAAGGCTCTGCGGCAGAGCATTCAGCCGCTGCGCCCTCTGCCAGACCCGCATCAGACTCGAGCATCGCGCCTTCATCAACGACCTGCGCGACCCGCCGCCGCCGCGACGAGGCGACCGTTTGCTCAATCGCGCCGAAGATAGTCTGGCCGTGCGCATCATAGGCATCGATGCGCACGCGGTCACCGTATTTCATGAAGGCGGTGCGCGCTTCGCCGCCATCGATTTTTTCCTGCGCGCGCGCCTCGGCAATGGTGGCGAAGCCGCGCGCGGTGTCAGTCGACGAAATCGTGCCGAGGCCCAGAATGCTGCCGGCGCGCAAGCTGCGCGTGCGTGCGGCAAAGGCGATCAATTCGCCAAAGCCAAAGCGTGTGTCTTCACCGGCGTCAAGGTCACCAAAGCGCACACCATTCCATTCCACGCGCACGTTCACCGCAGCACGCCCGTCGCGCCACGCGTCCTGCAGTTCATCAGGCGTGACGGCCACCGGGCCAAATGCGCTGGACGGCTTGGAGAGAAAAAAGCCGAACTGCTTTTTCAAGTCATTGGGCCCAAGGTTGCGCAGCGACCAGTCGTTGACCAGCATGACCAGACGCACATATTCGAGCGCATCATCGCCCTTGGCACCCATCGGCACGTCGCCGGTCACCACCGCGAGCTCGGCTTCAAAGTCAATGCCGTGGCTCTCTTCGGGAAACGGTGCGTCTTCACGCGCGCCGAGAAAGTCATCCGAGCCGCCCTGATACAGGAGCGGCTCGCGGCTCGACAACGCCGGCCAATCGACGCCGGTGGCCTGTTTCATGCGTTGCAGGTGGCCGTTGTAGGCAGACGCGTCGAGCCACTGGTAGGCGCGCGGCAACGGCGCCATGCAGTGCGCAGGATCGAAATCGAAGGAACGCTTAGCGCGACCCTGGTTCAACTCGGCATAGAGCGCATCCAGCTGCGGCGCAATGAAGTTCCAGTCGTCAAGCGCGCGTTGCAAGGTAGGCGCAATGATGTCGGCGACGTGCGCGGTCTTGAGGTCGCGCGCGACCACGATCAGTTGACCATCGCGCGTGCCGTCGTTGAGAGTGGCGAGTTTCATGGGGTGGTGCCGGGGCAGTTGGGGCGAAAACGAAGCGGCGATTTTCTCACGCTGGACCGTTGTGTCTCGCGCCGCAAGTCTTGGTGGAGCACCGAGTCATGGCAGTATGGCAGGACTTCAGCCTTGACATGTTGCTGATGCTGGCCGCGCGGGCCGGGTTGCGCCCGCGGCTGACTCTGGCGGTGTGAATATCCAGGAAGCCTCTGGGCATTGCCGAAGTAGCGCCTTGCAGGCGCCATGGCGGGCGCGGGCGCACTCCCCAGGATTTATCGGCGCGTTGGCCTAAAACCCTTGGTGCAAGCGGCTCACAGGCCACATGCGGCACGGCATGGAGGACAAATTTGACGCTCACGCTGGGTGTTGGCATAATTGCCATCATGAAGGCAGCATGCATTCTGAACAAGCGGGTAGCCGACGCCGATGGCGGCTTCGCCGAGTATGTGGTCTGGCTGCTCGCCGAGCCACTGCCGCCATCAGGGCATCCTTACAAATACCGTCTGGCCTATGTCAGGGATCGCGAGTGCGTGGTGCGATATGAGAACGAGCGCGGCAAGGGTGACCATCGGCATTACGGTGGCAAGGAAAGGCTATATACCTTTTCAACCCCGCAGAAACTTATTGCGGACTTCGAGGCAGATATCGTGAGGTGGAATCGTGAAAACAATCATTCTTGATGTGGCTACGCGGCGGGAAGCGGGCGAGGACTTCATCCGCGCCTGGGAAACGGGCAAACCCCAAAGGAATGCACGCATCAGTTTCGAGACGCCCGAGTTGCTATGGAAAGTGCTGACCGCCAGGCGCTGGGAACTCTTGAAATCTCTTCGCGGCGTGGGACCGGTGTCGATACGCGAAGCGGCGCGCAGGGTTGGGCGGGACGTAAAGACGGTGCATGGTGATGTGACCGCCCTGCTCGATGCAGGTGTCCTCGACCGAACCGCCGGCGGTGCAATCGAGTTTCCCTATGAAGCAGTCAAAGTGGAGTTCCTGCTCGAGGCGGCGTGATGGTGCCTTGCTGTTGACTACCCGGTCGTTGACCACCTTCCCGGATTGCCTACGCCGCACATCCACACAAATCGGCCAGGTGCGCGAGACGCTCGTCGCGGATGCCGTGTGCCTTGAGGCCCGCCGCGGTCTTTTCCAGATACTCACTGCACGGGCCGATCACGCCGCCGGCTGAGCGGATGTTGGCGGCGATATCGGCTTCGGGCAACCGGCCGGCATAGGCGTGGCTGTGATGATCGATCACGAAGGCAATCGCATTGACCGCACCCTGGGGCGTGCGTGCGCGCACCCAGGTCGGGGCATAGGCGCCGGTGACCATTTCGCGCCGCCATAACAGCGACAGCTCGTCATACGCGTGCGCGGCGTCGATGCGCAGCACGAGGCCGCCACAACTGCCGCCATTGTCGAGGCCGAGCACGAGGCCGGGCTTGTCGCGGGTGCCGCGCCCGAGCCGCGACCACAGACAGAAGGAGCGGTGGTAGCCGAAGATGGTGGCGATGCGCTGCTCGGCCACCGGGAACAAGGGGTTCCAGATCAATGAGCCGTAGGCGAACACCCAGACACCGTCATGCACCGCCCGGCTGCTGCGCAGCGTGCCGCGTAGAGAGCGCTGCAATTGCGCATCGCTCCAGGCCAGATTGGCCAGTGTGCTTTTAAGGTAGGTGTCGCGCAGGCTGCCGCTGCGCAAGTCCTCGCGCGACAGCGGTTTGCTGCCCACCAGCGAGGCCCCGTCTACAATTGATGCCGGTGTCATAAGCGCGTTTTTGCCCTCAATGATCCCCACCCCAAGGATTGTCATGCTTCGATGTAATTTTACGCGGCGTCACCGGCCGCCGATGTTTTCTGGTTTGGCCGCTGCGGCACCCACTGCTTTTCTCACTGCTGTGTTCACCGCTGTGCTTACCGCTGTGCTGACCCTTGGCGGCTGCGGCCCTTCAGGGAATTCAGGCGGCGGCGCGGGCGGCCCGCCGGGTGGATATCCACCTGCGCCGGTGTCGGTGATGACGGTGGCGCCGGCTGATGTGCCGGTTGAATTCGAATACGCCGCGCAGACCGCCGGCTCGCGTGAAGTCGAAATCCGCGCGCGCGTCGCCGGCATATTGCTCAAGCGCAATTACACCGAAGGCGGTAACGTCAAGGCCGGGCAATCGCTGTTCACGATCGATACCGCGCCCTATCTCGCCACTGCGGCGAAGGCTGAAGCCGACATGGCGAGCGCCGAAGCCCGGCTCGCGCAATCGCAGCGGCAGGCGGTGCGTTTGAAACCGCTGATCGAGGCGAGGGCAGTGAGCCAGAAGGATTACGACGACGCCACCTCGGGCGAGCAAGTGGCCGGTGCGGATTTGAAAGCCGCTCGTGCGCGCTTGAGTGAGGCGCGGCTCGCTCTGTCGTATGCGCGCGTCGTGTCGCCGCTCTCGGGCGTGGCGAGCCGTTCGCTCAAGAGCGAGGGTGCGCTGATTTCCGGCCCCGAAGTGCTGCTCACCACGGTGACGCAGGTCAATCCGATGTTTGTCAATTTCGGCCTGCCTGATGCGGATCAACTCAAACTGCGGCGCGATATCGAGGCCGGTGTGATCAAGCTGCCGGCTGATGGGCGTTTCATTGTGCAGGTCAAGCTGGCCGATGGCGGGCTGTACGGCAAGAGCGGCAAGCTTGATTTTTCGGATGCGCGCATCAACCCCTCGACCGGGTCGAGCGATGCGCGCGCCGAGTTGCCCAACCCCGATCTGGAGCTGCGCCCCGGCCAGTTTGTGCGCGTGCGCCTCACCGGCGCGACGCGTGTCGGTGCGATCCGCGTGCCGCAGCGTGCGGTGCTTGAAGGGCCGGCCGGCAAGTTTGTCTACGTGGCGGTGCCGGGTGACAAAGGAGGAGACAAAGCCGACATGCGCCCGATTGACGCGGGTGAGTGGTCGGGCGATGCGTGGGTAGTGCGCTCGGGGTTGAAGGCTGGCGATCGCGTGATTACCGATGGCGTGATGAAGATCGGGCCGGGTGCGCCGGTGGCGATTGCTGCGCCCGCTGCAGCGGGTGCGGCGGGTGCAACAGCGGGGACTGCGTCATCAGCACCGCCAGGAGCCGCTCCCACCAAGGGCTCTGGAGACGCAGCCCCGAAAGCCGCTCCTGGAGCGGGTTCTGGAGCATCGACTGCTGAAGCAAAGGCTGATGGTAAGTCCGACGCCAAGGCGGACGGCAAGGCTCCCGCCAAACGTGACGGCAAACTCGCGGAGAGCAAACCCGCAGACGCCAAGAAGTAGCCGCCATGCTGTCACGCTTCTTCATTGACCGCCCGATCTTCGCGGCAGTGCTCTCCATCTTTATCGTGCTCGCGGGCCTTGCCGCAATGCGCGTGCTGCCGATTTCGCAATACCCGGAAATCGCGCCGCCTGTTGTCACCGTGGTCGCGGTGTACCCCGGCGCCTCGGCCGAAGTGGTTGAGCAGACGGTCGCCGCGCCGCTGGAAAACCAGATCAACGGCGTCGAAAAAATGCTCTACATGAGCTCGACCTCGACCTCGCAGGGCGTGGTGCAAATTCAGGTGACGTTTGATATCGGCACCAACATCGACCAGGCCGCGCTTAACGTCAACAATCGCGTCAAGCAGGCCGAGGCGCGATTGCCGGCTGAAGTGCGGCGGCAGGGCGTGACGGTGCAGAAGGGGTCTTCGTCATTCTTGCAGGTGCTGGCCTTCTATTCGCCCGACGACCGCCACGACAGCCTGTACATCTCCAACTACATCACGCTCAATGTGCTCGACCGCCTCAAACGCGTGCCGGGCACCACCAACGTGCAAATTTTTGGCGCGAAGGATTACGCGATGCGGGTCTGGATCAAGCCCGACCGCCTCGCGCAACTCAAACTCACCACCGCCGATCTCGCGCGCGCGATCAACGAGCAAAACGCGCAGTTCGCGGCCGGCAAGATCGGGCAGACGCCAACCGTGGGCAAGGCCGGCGGCGGCCAGGAGCTGGTCTACACCATCACCACGCGCGGGCGCATGGCCGAGCCACGCGAGTTTGAGCAGATCATTGTGCGCGCCAATCCCGATGGCAGCACGGTGCGCCTGCGTGACGTGGCGCGCATTGAGCTGGGCAGCAAGGACTACGACTTCATCGGCCGCATCAATGGCAAGGAAGCAACGCTGATCGGCATTTTTTTGCAGCCGGGTGCGAACGCGCTCGCGGTGGCGGCCGATGTGAACAAGAACATGCGCGTGCTCGCCGAGCGCTTCCCTTCCGGCCTGACCTATTCGACGCCCTACGACACCACACGCTTTGTCGAGGTCTCGATCCGCGAAGTGGTGATCACGCTGGCCGAGGCGATGGTGCTGGTGTTCCTCGTGGTGTTTTTGTTTTTGCAAAATCTGCGCGCGACCCTGATCCCCACCATCGCGGTGCCGGTGTCGCTGATTGGCACCTTCGCGGGCCTCTATTTGCTCGGCTACTCGATCAATACGCTCACGCTGTTTGGCATGGTGCTGGCCATCGGCATCGTGGTCGATGATGCGATTGTGGTGCTCGAAAACGTCGAGCGCATCATGCACGAAGAGCACAAGAGCGCGCGCGAAGCGGCCGTAAAAGCGATGCACGAGGTCACCGGCCCGGTGATTGCGATTGTGCTCACGCTGTGCGCGGTGTTCGTGCCCATCGCGTTCCTCGGCGGCCTCACCGGCGAGTTGTACCGCCAGTTCGCGATCACGATTTCGATTGCGGTGGTGATCTCCGGCATCGTCGCGCTCACCCTCACACCGGCGCTGTGCGTGTTGATCTTGAAGCGCGGCACGGGCGAGCCGTGGCCGCCGTTCCGCTGGTTCAACGCCTGGTTCACGCGCGTCACCGACCGTTATGCCGGCGGCGTGAACTGGATGATCCGGCGCGGCCTGGTCGGCATCGTGCTCTTCGCCGGCATGGTCGCACTCACCGCCGGCCTGTGGCGCGCCACGCCGGGCAGTCTGGTGCCGGACGAAGACCAGGGCTATTACATCGCCGCAGTGATCCTGCCCGACGGCTCGTCGCTGGAGCGCACCGACGCCATCGTCGGCGAGGTGATCAAGATCATCAAGTCGAACCCGGCCAATGCGAACGTGATTGCGTTCACCGGTTTTGATTTTCTCGGTGGCGGTTATCGCAACAATGCGGCGACCATCTTTGTCACGCAAACGCACTGGGACGAGCGCAAGGTCACTGTCAAGCAACTGGTGGGCGAACTGTTCATGAAGACCGGCCACATCAAGGAGGCGCTGGTGCTGGCCTTCAACCCGCCGCCGATTTTTGGCTTGGGCAGCGCGGGTGGTTTCGAGTTTTATTTGCAAAACCGTGGCGACGGCGGCCCCAAGCGCATGGCCGAAGTGTTGCAGCAGTTCACTGCAAAAGCGAGGGAGGACAAACAGCTGGGCGGCATGCAAACACTGTGGCGCGCCAGCTCGCCGCAACTCAGCGTTGATGTAGACCGCGAAAAAGCCAAGGCACTCGGCGTGCCGCTCGACGCGGTGTTCGATACGCTATCGGCAACGCTTGGCAACTACTACGTCAACGACTTCAACAAGTCCGGCCGCAGCTGGCAGGTGCTGATGTCGGCTGACGCGCAATACCGGCGCAAGCCGGAAGACATCGGCGCGGCGTGGGTGCGCGCCCAGTCGGGACCAAACGCGGGCGAAATGATTCCGCTCGCGTCATTGGTCACAGTGAAATATTCGTCGGGGCCGGAGACTCTGGAGCGCTTCAACAACCTGCCCTCGGTCAAATTGTTTGGCCAGGGCGCGCCAGGGGTGAGCTCGGGGCAGGCGATTGCCGCCGTCGAGCGGGTCGCGCGCGAGACCCTGCCGCCCGAATTCAGCTTCGACTGGGGCGGTGCCTCGTTTCAGGAGAAGCGCTCGTCGGGCACTTCGGGTCTCGCCATCGGCATGGCGGTGGTGATGGTGTTTTTGATTCTCGCGGCGCAATACGAAAAATGGTCACTGCCGCTATCAGTGTTGCTCGCCTTGCCGTTCGGCACTTTCGGCGCGTTGGCAGCAGTGTGGCTGCGCGGCATGACCAACGATGTGTATTTTCAGATTGGCCTCGTCACCCTGCTCGGCCTCGCCGCCAAGAATGCAATTTTGATTGTGGAGTATGCGGTGCTCAAACATCACGAAGGCTTGTCAACGGCGGCGGCAGCGGTGGAAGCGGCGCGCCTGCGCTTCCGCCCGATTTTGATGACCTCGCTCGCCTTCATCCTCGGCGTGTTGCCGCTTGCAATTTCCACCGGGGCCGGCGCGGGCGCGCGCACTTCGGTTGGCACGGGAGTAATGGGCGGCATGATCGCGGCCACCTTCCTCGCGATCTTTTTCATTCCGCTGTTTTTCAAACTCATCGTTGACCGCACCTGACGCGAGAGCCGCAGCGCGGGTGAGATCAAGGCTGAGGCGGCCCATGCGCGTGAACGCGCGCTGCAGCCCGGCGGTGGCGTGCATGCACCGCACCGCGCACCGCATGGAGGCTCCGATGCGTAAGCTGTCCATGAACAAACTGCGCAAGCCACTGGGTGCTGCGCCCGTCGCTGCGGTGGCGATGCTCGTTACTGCCATCACGCTAGGCG
>JANLTL010000374.1:0-5114 GCA_031362905.1 Burkholderiales bacterium
CCACCGGCACCACCAGCACACTCGGAATCAGCGCGATCCGGCCGAGCGGGACGAAGTCGTTGAAAGGGTCGAACGCTGCCTTCGCTCCAATCTGCGGCAACACCGTCAGAACGCCGTTGTTGAAGGCGCCGAGGACATAGCCATCCGGCGCGGCCTTGACCAGCTTTTCGGCACCGACCAAGCCACCTGCTGCAGGGAGATTCTCCACGACGAAAGACTGACCCATGCTCTCTGACAGGCGTGTCGCCAGCGTTCGGACTGCCGTATCGGAACCGGTACCCGCCTGCAGAGGGAGAATCACCTGGACCAACCTGCGCGGATAGTCCGCTTGTGCCAACACACTTGCGGGGAGAGTAGCGATGCCGAGCGCAACCAGCAGCAATCGCACACGCTGCCCGCGCAGAAAAGCGGCAATGAAAGTAGCCGTCATGATGTCTCCAGCCCGATGTTGTTAGATGCTGTTTGTGCTTGATACTCTGCCCAATGTTTTGGGTTGTCAAGAAGCCGCGCGCGCAGCAGCAGCGCAATCGCGGTTGTCGGGGCCGCTCGTTTTTGGGCCGCAGCGCCTGACCGTTTGATGGCTTCGATGGGCATCGACCGGGCGCGCCGCCGACTGGGAGCAGCCTGAAAAGACTGCGTTTGCAGTTGCGGCATTGGCCACCTCCCTTCCGATGCTTCAGGTCGATCTATGCCTGACTGGAATAATGCTTAGGCAAATTTGTCTTCTAGCAATGTGCCGGGGCCTGCGTCATAGTCGCTAGTTGGTTTCGCGATCCCGGCTTGTGGGCCGCCGGATATCACTTGCCTGACACCCCCGGGTGCACCAGCCCCTCTTGCTCGTCTCCAAACTGAAAGCCTGACATGATCGACCTGCACTACTGGACCACGCCGAACGGCCACAAGGTCACGATGTTTCTGGAAGAGGCCGGTCTGCCGTACCGGATTATCCCGGTCAACATTAGCAAGGGTGAACAGTTCACACCCGCGTTTTTGCAGATTGCACCGAACAACCGGATTCCGGCGATCGTCGACCACTCGCCGGCGCAAGGTGCAACGCCGGTCAGCCTGTTCGAGTCGGGCGCAATCCTGCTCTATCTGGCCGAGAAGATCGAACGTTTCATTCCCGCCGATCTGGCCGGTCGCGTGGAAGTATTGCAGTGGTTGTTCTGGCAAATGGGCGGTCTGGGGCCGATGGCGGGGCAGAACCACCATTTCAGGCAGTATGCGCCGGAGAAAGTCCCTTACGCGATTGATCGATACGTCAACGAAACCGCACGTCTCTATGCTGTGCTCAATAAACGGCTCGCCGATCGCGAGTTTGTTGCGGGCGCGTATTCGATTGCCGACATGGCGAGCTACCCGTGGGTTGTGCCGCACCAGCGCCAGGGACAGGATCTCGAAAAATTTCCGCACCTCAAGCGTTGGTTCGATGCCATCGCGGCGCGGCCATCGACCGTGCGTGCATATGCGCGTGCCGCTGAAGTCAACACGCAACCGACGGTGAGCGAAGAATCAAAACGCTTGCTGTTTGGACAAAACGCCGCCACCATCGCACCGTGAGCGCCATATTCATTTTTTGACCCACGGAGCAAACATGGTCAGACTTGCCGATCTTCCTCAAGCCGAACGTGAGCGCCATCTCGCCCGCAACGCTTCGTTGCCTACCTTCCAGGGGCGCGCCCATGTCAAAACTGCGGACAAGACTGCGCTCAAGACCGCGCCGCTGGCGCAGCGGCGAGTGGCGATTGTCACGACGGCTGGCCTGCATCTGCGCAGCGATCTGCCGTTCGACACCGGTGGTGCCGGGATCGACTACCGGGTGATTCGCGGTGACGTCGCGGCCGCCGACCTGGTGATGAGCCAGACATCGGTCAATTTCGACCGCACCGGTTTTCAGTCAGACTGGAATGTCGTGTTCCCGCTCGATCGCCTCAAGGAATTGGTGCGCGACAAAATCGTCGGCGCCGTGGCCAGATTCCACTACTCGTTCATGGGCGCCATTCCGAAAGTCGAGCGCTATGAACCTAAGGCGCGCGAGCTGGCGGCGCTACTCAGACAGGACGGTGTCGATGCGGTCTTGCTGTCTCCGGTTTGACCTTACTGCACAGGCGCCGTGAGCGCACTGGGCCACTACCTGGAAGAAGAGGGCATTCCGACGGTTTCCATCAGTCTGATCCGCGAGCACACGGCGTTGATGCAGCCGCCACGCGCGTTGTGGGTGCCGTTCATGCTGGGGCGCCCCTTTGGCGTGCCCAACAATGCCGATTTTCAGCGCAACGTGGTGCTGGCCGCGCTGAAATTGCTGGAACGTGATTCCGTCCCGGTATTGGAGGATTATCCGGACGATGCGCCGTATGAAGATTTGGGTGAGGTTGCCGAAGCACAGAACTGCCCAGTCAGCTTTCCACGCATGCGCTCTGACGGCTCGCTTGGGGAAAGACTTGAAGACGAAATCGCGCAGTTGCAGGCTTGGCACGAAGTGGCGCTCCAGCACAGCGGTCGCACCACCCTCGGGGTCACTGGACTGTCGCCGCGCAAACTTGGCCAGTATCTTTCCGCATGGCTCCCTGACAGTCCACAGCCATCGTTTCGCACCGGGCTGGCGCCAGCGGGCGCACTCAAACTTGCAGCCGATGAGTTGAAAGCGTTTCACTATGAAGCCAAGGGTGTGCAACCGGGCAGGCGTACGCCAGATGATGTCCTGCGCTGGTTCTGGCTCGATACGGCGGCTGGCGAAACCTTTTTGGCCTTGCGTGACATGGCGGCGACGAGTGCCGACCCCGCCATGAAAGGCATCGCGACCCTGAGCCTGGTGCCGCGTGCGGCATCTGCCTTGTTGACCGCACGGGGAGAAAATCGATGATGGCCAGATCAAGTAGTAGTGCCGCATCATGAACCAGCGCGCCCTGATTGTCGGTGCCGGCAGCGGCTTGAGTGCGGCGCTGGCGCGCCAACTCAGTCAACGAGGTTATCAATGCATTCTTGCCGCGCGCAACATCGGCAAGCTTGCGGCGCTGTGTGTTGAAACGCGCGCTGAGGGCATCGAATGCGATGTCTCGGTCAAGGGCGCGGTGGCGCACCTGTTCGCACAACTCGACGCTAGTGGCGCCGCCCCATCGGTAGTGGTCTACAACCCAAGCGCGCGGGTACGTGGGCAGCTGGTCGATCTGGAACCAGCCGCCGTGGCGCACGCGCTTGCGGTCACTGCGTTTGGCGGCTTTCTGGTGGCGCAGGAAGCGGTGCGGCGCATGCTCAAAGTTGGCAGCGGCACCATCGTCTTTACCGGCGCATCGGCCAGCGTCAAGGGCTATGCACAGTCTGCGACATTCGCCATGGGCAAGTTCGCCCTGCGCGGACTCGCGCAAAGCATGGCGCGCGAACTGGCGCCGCAGGGCATTCATGTCGCCCACGTGGTCATCGATGGCGGAATCCGCTCGGCAACACGCGCCGTCCCGCCGGAGCACCCGGACAGCCTGCTCGATCCCGAGGCCATCGCCCAAAGCTACCTGCACCTGATCGACCAGCCACGCAATGCGTGGTCGTGGGAAATTGAAGTGCGGCCGTGGGTGGAGCGCTTCTAGCATTGCGCCCGCGTATCATGGCCGGCGCGCGGCAAACGCGCATTGCCCAATCAGCTTCAGAGGCATCATGACCGAATTCGTGCTCTACAACGCACCCCAGTCCACCTGCAGCCAGCGGGTGCGCTTCGTGCTCAATGCCAAAGGCCTGGCGTTTGAGCAGCACAAGCTCGATCTGTTCTCTGGCGATCAGCTCAAGCCCGACTATCTCAAGATCAATCCGAATGGCGTGGTGCCGGCGCTGTTGCATCGCGGCCATGCAGTGCTCGATTCCGCCGTCATCATGGAGTACCTCGACGAGGTCGCGCCCGACGTGTGCTGTTTCACGCCGGAGGATCCTATCGATCGCGCACGTATGCGCACCATGATGCGCTACATCGACGAAATCCCCGCGCCGGCGGTGCGCGTGCCTTCCTACAACCTGGCGTTTCTGCCGCACTTCCAGAGCATGACCGGAGAAGCCTTCATTGCGCTGGCCAATTCAAAGCCCCTGCGCAAGGAGTTTCTGCTCTCGATGGGTCGCAGCGGATTTCCGCAGGCGGAAATGGACCAGGCGCTTGACCGCCTCAACCGGTCGGTAGCGCGCATGGATCTGTGGATCGCCGAGAGCGGCGGCCCCTGGCTGATGGGCAGCAGACTCAGCCTGGCCGACATTGCCGTCATGCCGGTCATCGTGCGCATGGACGATGTCAACCTCGACGGCGCCTGGGCCGACAAACCGGCGATCGCCCACTGGTTTTCGATGATCAAGGCACACCCGGCCTACCGGCCGACTTTTTACCCCGGCTCACTGCTGACGGAAAAGTATCCGCATCTGGCGGCGCTGCGTGAGAAAAAAGTGTCTGCATGATGTCGAACACCTGCGACGATCTGCAGTGTCAGTGGCATGGCCGCGTTCGGTCGAATCCAATCAAATCGGGGAGTAAGTCTTGATGAAGCAAACGTTGCTGGCCCGCCTGTTGTGTTGTGCGACCCTGCTCTCGGTAGGTGCGGCGGGTAGTGTTGCCTTTGCACAAACGCCTGCGGCCGCCTATCCCAGCAAGCCGATCCGGTTTGTCGTGCCTTTCACGCCCGGGAGCGCCAGCGATATCCTGGCGCGTACCGTCAGTGAAAAACTGGCCGCCGCGTGGGGCCAGCCGGTCAACGTCGAGAATCGTCCGGGTGCCGGCGGCGTGATTGCAACCGGCCAGGTGGCCAAGGCAGAACCGGATGGCCATACGCTGATCGTGGTGTCTGCCGGTCACGTCGTCAACCCGCTGCTGTATGCAAACCTGCCGTATGACACGCTCAAGGATTTGTCAGGTGTCATCCCGTTTGCCAGCCTGCCCAGCGTGCTGGCGGTAGCGCCATCGCTCGGCGTCAAATCCTTGCAGGACGTGGTCGCACTTGCCAAGTCAAAACCGGGCGGGCTCAACTATGCGTCGGGCGGCATTGGCAGCGCCTCGCACGTCAATGCCGAAAAATTCGTCGCCGCAACCGGCATCGATGCGGTACACGTGCCGCTCAAGGGCGCCCTCGACATGGTGACCGAGACGG
>JANLTL010000407.1:0-2802 GCA_031362905.1 Burkholderiales bacterium
GTGCCTATATGTTGACCGAGAACAATCCGAATGCGCGCATGGTGCTCGCGCGCAACCCCAACTTTCGTGGCGAGCCGTATCCGAGCGAAGGTGAAGCGGGCGACAAGGCTTCTGGCCTGCTCGATGACGCCGGCAAGACCATGCCCTTCATCGACCGCATCGTGTTCGTGCGCGAGAAGGAGCAGATTCCCTATTGGAACAAATTTCTGCAGGGCTACTACGACAAGTCCGGTATCTCGTCGGACAACTTTGATCAGGCGATCAAGTCAGGCTCCGACGGCGAATCAGGCCTCACATCCGAAATGGAAGAGCGTGGCATCAAGCTGCGTACCTCGCTCGCTACCACGTCCTATTACCTGTCATTCAACTGGCTCGATCCGGTCATTGGCGGCAACGATCCGAAGACAGCGGAGCGCACGCGCAAACTGCGGCAGGCGCTCTCCATCGCGGTGGACTTTGAGGAATTCATTTCGATTTTTTTGAACGGCCGGGCGATTGCCGCGCAGGGTCCGATTCCCCCCGGCATTTTCGGCTTCAGGGAAGGGCAGGCCTCGATGAATCCGGTCGTATACGACTGGAAAGACAACGGGCCAAAGCGCAAAGCCATCGACACGGCGAAGCTGCTGCTGGCCGATGCCGGCTACGCGGGGGGGCGTGACGCCAAAACCGGGGAGCCGCTGGTGCTTTACCTCGACACCACCGACCGCGGTCCCGGTGACAAGGCGCGTCTCGACTGGTATCGCAAGCAATTCGCCAACATCAACGTGCAACTCGAAATCCGTACCACTGACTGGAACCGTTTCCAGGAAAAAATCCGCAAAGGCAATACGCAGATGTTTTTCCTGGGCTGGAACGCCGACTATCCTGACCCTGAAAATTTTCTATTTCTGCTCTACGGCCCAAATAGCGCGGCCAAATCGGATGGCGAGAACAAGGCCAACTACGCGAATCCCGAATTCGACCGCTTGTTTGAGCAAATGAAGAACATGGACAACGGTGCGGCGCGGCAGGCGGTGATGGACAAGATTACCGGGCTGCTGCATCAGGACGCGCCTTGGATGTGGGGCTTTCACCCCAAAAGTTTCGGCCTCTCGCACGCCTGGATGAAAAATGGCAAGCCAAACCAGATGGCCAACAACGGTCTCAAGTATCAGCGCCTTGACACCGCACTGCGTGCGCAAAAGCGTGCCGAGTGGAACGGCGCGGTGGTGTGGCCATTTGTGTTGCTTGTAATGGTTGTTGGACTGCTGGCCTGGCTTGGAATGCGTGCGTGGAAGCGTGCGGAGGCGGCGGTGGCCGTTGAGGCGCCAATCGTCCAGACAGGCCGAGCATGAGTGCCTACATCGTCCGCCGCCTGCTCTACGCCATTCTCATTTTGGTTGGCGTCAACGTCATCACGTTCTGGCTGTTCTTCAAGGTCAACACCCCCGACGACATTGCGCGCCTGCAACTCGGTGCCAAGCGCGTGACGCCCGACGCGATTGCCAAATGGAAGGCGGAGCGGGGCTACGACAAGCCGCTGTTCGTGAATGGCGGCGCGGCGGGCAGCAAGGTATTGACGGACACCATTTTTTACGAAAAGTCGGTGTCGATGTTCCTCTTCGAATTTGGCAGCGCTGACGATGGGCGCAACATCGCTTACGAAATTCGTACGCGCGCTCCCGCCAGCCTCGCACTGGCGGTGCCGATGTTCATCGTCGGGCTCGGTATCAACATCAGCTTTGCCTTGCTGCTGGCCATGTTCCGCGCGACACGCTTTGATTTTTGGGGGGTGGTCTATTGCGTGGCGATGATGTCGGTATCGAGTCTGTTTTTCATCATCGCCGGACAGTACGTGTTCTCGAAGCTCTGGCACCTGGTGCCGATTTCGGGCTACGCAGACGGCATCAGCGCCACCAAATTCCTGATCTTGCCGGTCGCCATCGGTGTCTTCGCCAGCATCGGTGGCTCGACGCGTTTGTACCGTACGATCTTCATTGAGGAAATGGCTCGCGACTACGTGCGCACAGCGCGTGCCAAGGGTTTGTCCGAGCTTACGGTGTTGTTCAAACATGTGCTCAAAAACGGCATGATCCCGATTCTCACCGGGGTGGTGGTGGTGATTCCGAGTCTGTTCACGGGCAGCCTGCTGACCGAATCGTTTTTTGGCATACCGGGGCTGGGCAGCTACACCATCGAAGCAATCCAGGCACAGGACTTCGGCATCGTGCGCTCGATGGTGTTCATCGGCGCGGTGCTCTACATCATCGGTCTGGTACTGACCGATATTTCCTACACGCTGGTTGACCCGCGTGTAACGCTTGAATAGCGATGCGGTTCGCGCAATGAACTTTACCCCGGTATTTCTTTGGAGCGACCTGTTGCTGGGTGCCTTGCTGCTGGTGTGCGTCCTCTATGGATGGCAGGCATCGAAACACGCGCATCTGCGTGCGCCGTGGGCGCGCGTGCGGCGCAATGCAGCGGGGCTGGCATCAGCCACTGTATTGCTTCCCTTTGCGCTCATCGGGGTACTGGATTCGCTGCACTACCGGCCCTTGCTCGAATCGAAGGCGGGTACCGCGACCGCGCGCTACTCGGTCGAAGTCAAGAGCGCGCTTGACGTGGTACTCGGCGCTGCGCTTGGCAAGATGATCGGCAAGAGCGAGAAGACTTACTCGGCGCCGTTGGCAACCCATGGCTTTTCCAGGGAAACCATCGATGTGCCGTCGTCAAACGGTACGAGGCAGATGCGCGAGTATCCACGCCTCGTCAGCGGTGGTGCGCATTTGAAGAATCCCGATGCCGACCGGGCTGCAGATGTGG
>JANLTL010000423.1:0-3173 GCA_031362905.1 Burkholderiales bacterium
CATGCGCAAGCGTGTGGCACTGGCGCAGTGCCTCGCTTACCAGCCTGGCACGCTGCTGCTTGACGAGCCGTTCGGCGCGCTCGATGCGCAGCTGAAACTGTTGATGCAGGCCGAGCTGATGCGCATTTGGGAGGCCGACAAGAAAACCATCGTGTTTGTGACGCACGATTTGACGGAAGCCATCACGCTGTCGGATCGTGTGGTGGTGCTGTCGAGCCGGCCCGGGCGTATCAAAGAGATTCGCGCAATAGATTTACCGCGCCCGCGTGACCCGCTGACGATTCAGTTTGATCCGGCGTTTCGCGCGTTGCATCAAAGCCTGTGGGATGCCCTTGCGCCAGAGATTGAACTGGCGCGCGAGGAGGCATTGGCATGAGCGCGCGTCTTGAGTCCACATCGGGCCCGGCGCTGCACGCCGAATCCGCCGAAGCCCTCGCCGCCACGCCCATGTCAAGCGCGCAACTGAGCCTCGCGATTCGCGCCGGCCAACTCGGCATTGGCGCAGCGCTGCTGCTGATCTGGCACACCGTATCAGGCCGCTGGATCGACCCCTTTTTCATCAGCTCCCCCGATGCCGTCGCAGTCAAGTTGTGGACCTGGGCCATCGATGGCACGCTCTGGCATGCGTTCTCCTACACCTTCAAGGCGATGATCGCGGGCTTCATCATCGGCAGCCTGTCCGGGTTTTTCACCGGCTTCGTCCTCGGCCGCTCGGACTTGCTGGCGCGCTTGTTCGACCCCTACATCACCGCGATCTACTGCATGCCCAAGATTGCGCTTGCGCCCTTGCTGATCCTCTGGTTCGGGATTGGCATTGAATCGAAGATTGCGATGTCGGCGCTGATCGTATTCTTCCTGGTGTTCCTCAACACCTTCTCCGGCGTGCGCGATGTCAACCCGCTCTATCTGCATGTCACCAGCATCATGGGCGCGTCATCACTGCAGCAATTGCGCCTGGTGATTTTTCCCTCGGCAGCGGCATGGGTGCTGACCGGCCTCAAAGTCTCGGTGCCTTACGCACTGATCGGCGCGGTGGTGGGCGAGTTGATTTCATCCAATCGCGGCATTGGCTTCTTGATCGGCCAGGCCTCGGGGCTGTTCGACACCGCAGGCGTGTTCGCCGGTCTCACGGTGCTCGCGGTCACCGGCATTGTGCTTAACGCCGGCCTGAAAAAACTGGAACGCCGCCTGTTGCGCTGGCGTGGAGGAGTGTGATGCTCGATCTCAAGATTACTGGCGGCACCGTGATTGACGGCAGCGGCGCGCCGCGCCTCAAGGCCGATGTCGGCCTACGCAGAGGCAAGGTCGTCACGATTGGCAAGGTGACCGAGGCCGCGCACCGCGTGATCGACGCGCGCGGCAAGATCGTCGCGCCCGGCTTTGTCGATATCCACACCCACTACGACGCGCAGGTGCTGTGGGACCCGATGCTGACCGTCTCGCCCTGGCATGGTGTCACCACTGCGGTGATGGGTTCGTGCGGTTTTGGCATTGCGCCGACCAAAGCATCCGGGCGCGACCTGATCCTGCGCACGCTCGAGCGCGTCGAAGCGATGAGCCTCGATGCACTCAATGCCGGCATCGGCGCGGAGTGGCCGTTTGAAACCTTCCCCGAATACCTCGACCTGATCGAGGCGCGCGGCGCCGCCATCAATACCGCCGTGATGATCGGCCATACCCCGATACGGCTGTATGTGATGGGCGCGGCTGCGGTCGAGCGCGAAGCGACCGCGGCGGAAATCGCGCGCATGCGTGCCCTCGTCGCCGATGGGCTCAAGGCCGGCGCGCTTGCCTTTGCCACCTCGGTCTCGCAAGTGCATGTCGGCTTCGACGGCAAACCGGTGCCGAGCCGCATGGCCTCGTTCGACGAATTGCTGGCGCTCGCCGGCGGCGTGCGCGACGCCGGCAGCGGCATCATCCACTACAACATCCTGCGCGAACCGGACTTCGACGGGTTCGAAGCCTTGCACCAGGCCAGTGGCGCAACGATCTGCTGGACCGCCTTGCTGGCTGGCCAGCGCGGACCTGGCGGCCACCGCGACACACTTGAGAAATGCGCCGACATCAGTGCGCGCGGCTTGCCGATCTATGCGCAGACCGCCTGCCGCCCGATCGTGATCGAGTATGACTTTCGCTCACCGGTGGTGTACGACACCTGGAAACTGTTCGAGCCGGTGCGCAAGGCAGCCAAGGCGGCCGAGCGCCAACGCCTGTATGCCGATGCGACCTTTCGCCAGCAGTTTCGCGATGAAGTGGCGGGGCGCGGCAAGCGCGACCAGTTCTTCTCGGCCGGGCACGCCGAGGGCGAGTCGCGCCGCGCCAGCTGGCGTCTCACCGAAATCTCGCACTGCGTACGCGAGCCGGCGCTCAACGGACGCCTGGTCGAAAAAGTCGCGCGTGAACGGCGCATGCACGCGGTCGACCTGATGCTCGACCTGGCTTTGCATGACGACCCGCCGGTGCGCTTTCGCGTGCCAGTGGTCAATTTTGACGAAGACGAAGTTGAAGAGATTTTGCAGGACCCCAATGTGGTGCTCGGTCTGGGCGATGGCGGCGCGCACATGTCGCAGCTGTGCGACGCCTGTTACCCCACCCACCTCCTCGGGCGCTGGGTGCGCGAACGCGAGGCGCTCACCCTGGAGCGCGCGGTACACATGCTGACAGGGCGCACGGCACAGGTGTTCGGCATCCGCGATCGCGGCCTGCTCGCCGTGGGCCGGCCGGCCGACGTGGTGGTGTTCGACCCCGATACCGTTGGCGCGGGCGCGCTCGAACGCGTTCACGATTTGCCGGGCGGGGCGGATCGCCTCATTTCCAAACCACAGGGCATTGATGCAGTCATCGTCAATGGCATGGTGTTGCCGGCGCCGGGCGCCGCCTGGCCGTCCGGGGCATCCCTGCCGGGGCGATTGCTGCGCCATGGCATGGCCCGCGCCTAGTCATCATTCCAAAAAACATGACAGCCTCGTAAGAGGCATGTTTTTTGTCATCATTTAAGCAACTCTCAATAGTTCTGCCGCAGCAAAAACCGCTTAGGCGTCACGTGAAAATAACTTGGCCAATTTATTTTAGTGTGTTGTAAAGGCGGTATGCATATTGCCGCCGTCGTTGAGCAGATCAGATCGCGCTACCGTTCTCTTGGGCCGGTGATGGATGAGAGAGTGCGTAGGCAA
>JANLTL010000444.1:0-3809 GCA_031362905.1 Burkholderiales bacterium
CGAATTCATCGCCGCCATGACCGAAAAAGATCTGGGCCTTGAAGTGCTGGCCGATTATCTCGACGACCGCATCGATGAAATCACCGTATTCAAGAACTGCGGCAGCTTCGTCGCCAGCGACGAAGAGCGCACGCCCAAAGACGAAGAAGACGAGAGCGCGCAAGACCAGTTTGAAATGCCGCGCGGCGGGGTCGGCCTCGACGAAGTCAGCGACCGGGACTGGATGGAGCTGACCTGGCGCCTCGCACATCACCACCCCGACGAATTCTTTCACGTGTTCCAGATTTTGTCCGGGCGCGCGCGCTCGGTGGAGGCGGACGCGCCCGGCAATGCTGCGGGCGGCAGCGCCGGTACCGGTGACGATGAAGATGGTTTTGCTGCTGCCCTCGGTGGCGGCAAACCGGCACGTGGCCCGGGTGGCGCTCAGCCGCCCGCAGAAGAGTCCGCCCTTTGAGCCAGGCCGTGGCCCCCTCTTCGCAGGCGAACGCGGCACCGCCCGACACCACTGCACCGGGCACCACGCAGGCACTGGCGACCTACGACGCCCGCCCCTACTTCGCGCGTGCGCTTGATCACGGCATCAAAAACGGCATCATCGAACCAGAGCGCCTCGATCCCATGCGCATTGATGGCGCCAAAGGCATCGTGCAGATCGCCAATTTTTTCGGCACCGCCCATTTGCGCACCGATCTCGAAGACGCGATGAAGCGCATGGTGACGCTGGCCAGCCTGTATCTGGAACACAAGTCCGAGGGCAATCTCACGCGCGCGGCACGCTCGCTCCAGGACAACAGCTTTCTGTCGCATTCACGCGGCGGCTCGGAGATGTTGAAAGCCTTGTTCGCCTTGCCGTCCGACTCCACCATCGATGACCCACCTGAGCCCGAAGGCGTGAAGGAATTCCTGCGCGCGCGCAGCCTCGCCGACCCGTGGAGCGTGGCCGAGTATCGTGCGCGGCTCGCCGAGCGCAAGATGCATCAGGCCGAGATCGACGCCGCCTACTGGTTCGCCGATGTGGCCGGACTCGAACCCGAATCCTTGATGGGCGAATCGGCCGAGAGCGTGATCGA
This sequence comes from Burkholderiales bacterium, assembly GCA_031362905.1. Taxonomy (GTDB): domain Bacteria; phylum Pseudomonadota; class Gammaproteobacteria; order Burkholderiales; family JAEUOS01; genus CANJDH01. Next base: position 1,071 of record JANLTL010000444.1, read on the forward strand.
TGCCTGTCTGCTGACGCGCATCGCCGGCAAACACGAAGGCGGCCTGCTCAGCGCAGAGGAACTCAAGAAATTCCTGAAGGCGATGCGCGCGGCGAAGAAAAAAGCGCCGATTGCGAAGACCCTGCTCGACGACGTACCGGAGACACTACTCGAGGTGGTCGAGAAGCGATTGAAAAAAATTCGCACCAAGGACCTGCCGCGCATTGCCGATATGAAGGTCGCCTTTGGCGATCTGGTGCGCGAGTACCACGACCGCTTTCATTCGTTCACGCTGCTCACCGACATCAGTGATTACGACGCGCTGGTCACCGACGAGTGGCAGAAGGTCACGCAAGGCAAGACCGACACTGACTCGATGAACACGATTTTTCTGTGTCTCGCGGCGGGCAAACCACCCAAGCCGGCAATCAGCGTTGCCGAGGCCAAAGCGGCGGTGAAAGCCATTCGGGACGGCGGCGCGGCCATGAAAAGCGTGCCCGACTTCATCGGCAACTACGCGCCGCACCAGATGATCGATGGCCTGATTTCTCTCTGGGAAGACGAGTTTCTGCCCGAAGTGATCGAACAACTCATCATCGATGATGCCGGTGATACGCCCGAAGCCACGCTGCGCATGCTCGCCGAGCATTGCCACATCAAGGCGCCCGCGCGCAAGGCCTGACGCCCTCCACCTGCGGCCGGCACCAGCCGCTCCCCTTGCGCGGCAAGTACTTTCGCCAGCCGCGCGTTTACCCCCGATTCGGCGCGCGCTGGAACGCCCGCCTCGATATACGCCTGAACGCCCGCTTGAACGCCAATTCGTCACAACCCCTCCCGCTTCCCTCTCTCCCACTTCCATCCTCCGTTTTCAACATGCAAACCGAAACCTTCATCCCCAGCAAGGACGCGTCGCTCGAATCGACCATCGCCACCATGCAGGCCAAGCTGGCCACGCGCGGTTTCAACCTCGATGAATCGTCGTGGCTCAATCCGGTCGAGTCAATCTGGTCGGTCCACGTACGCGACCACGACTGCCCGATGCTATTTGCCAACGGCAAGGGCGCGACCAAACTGGCGGCGCGTGCCAGCGCACTCGGCGAGTTTTTCGAACGCCTCGGCACGCACTATTTCTGGACCCATTTCAACCTCGGCGTCACGCGGGCGAATCGCCCCTTCGTGCATTACCCGCAAGAACGCTGGTTCGCCCCGACCAAGAACGGCAAGTGGCCAGCCGAAATGCTCAACCCTACGCTCCACGCGTTCTACAACCCCGAGGGCGACATCGATGGCGAAGTGCTGGTCGACTTGAACTCCGGCAATGTCGAGCGCGGCATCTGCACCCTGCCCTACACGCGTTTGTCGGACGGCGCGCAGACCTGGTTCCCGGTCAACATCATCGGCAATCTCTACGTGAGCAACGGCATGGCGGCCGGCAACACGATGATGGAAGCGCGCAGCCAGGCGCTCTCCGAAATCTTTGAGCGCCACATCAAGAACCGCATCATCAGCGGCGGCCTGTGCCTGCCCGAAGTGCCCGATGAGGTCATCGCGCGTTACCCCGGCATCGCCGCCGGCATCAAGGGTTTGCGTGAGGCCGGCTTCGGCATACTGGTGCGCGACGCCTCACTCGGCGGAAAGTATCCAGTGATGAACGTCACCTTGCTGCACCCGAAGGATCAGGGCTGCTTCGCGAGCTTTGGCGCGCACCCGCGATTCGAAGTGGCGCTCGAACGCGCGCTCACCGAACTGCTGCAGGGCCGCGCGCTCGAATCGCTCGAAGGTTTTGCCGAGCCGGGCTTCGACATGGAAGAGATCAGCGCCGCCGCCAACCTGGAAATCCACTTCGTCGATTCAAGCGGCGTGATCAGCTGGAATTTTCTCGGCGATACGCCCGACCACGAGTTTGTTGACTGGAACTTCAGCAGCACCACGGCAGATGACTATGCGTGGCTGTGCAATTGCATCAAGGAAGAAGGCCACGAAGTCTATGTCGCCGACTTCAGCGAGCAAGGCGCCTACAGTTGCCGCATCCTGATACCCGGCATGTCGGAGATCTACCCGGTCGAAGACCTGGAGTGGGAGAACAATAGCGTCGGCAATCGCCTGCGGCCCGAACTCGTGCGCCTGCACGACTTGATCGAGGAGGAATGCGCAGCGCTGCTGGCCGGCCTGCAGACTTCGAACCTCAACGACGAGCGTCCGCTATGGGAAATCCTCGGCCTCGCCATTCCGCTGGGCACGGTGTGGAAGGAATTGCGCATCGGCGAACTCAAAACCCTGCTCGCGCTCGCTGTGGGTGACGAAGAAGCCACCCGTGAAGGCTGCGACTGGCTGCGCCAATTCGCTCACATCAAACCCGAACGCCGGCTGGTCTACCGCTGCATCGAGAGTTTGCTCGACCTGGACGGCATTGACGACTACCGCCGCTCGCTCGCGCTGCTGTACGGCCCGGAGACCCTGCGTCAGGCCGAAACCCTGCTCGACCGCAGCGAACGCTTCTTTGGCTTGATGACACTTGGGGCGGACATGGAAGGCAGCGCCATGCACCAGACGCTGCTGGCGGCGTATGACAAGCTGTTTGTCGGGGCAGTGGCCTGAGATTTGACGCGCGCGCCCCAGGGGAACACAGCCCAACATATGTTGTATGCATATCGAATATATCATTAAGTAATTGATTTTTATTAAATTAATGTTGTATATTCGCTATTTGCAAATAGCGAATATACAACATTAATTTAATAAAAATCAATTACTTAATGA
>JANLTL010000459.1:0-3538 GCA_031362905.1 Burkholderiales bacterium
CAGGTCGGGCCGCCCGGCAGGGTGCACTGCCGCAAGTGCGACAATTTCGGGTGTCAGGCCGTAGCCAAATTTGAAGCGATTCGGTACCAGGAAATCGACCGTAGCCCGCGAGCCGCAGGCGGCAATCAATGCGCGCAAACCCTTGAGGGCAACGGCGCAAGCGGTGGCCCCGTCACAATCGTAATCGGCCACGATCAGGAGGCGGGCATGCTCTCGTATCAGATTTGCGAGCAGGTGGGCGGCACGGGTTGACTGCGCCAGGGTATCCGGTGGAAGCAGTGAGTGCAATGCATGGTCGAGCTCGCCGGCCTCCACCACCCCACGCGCCGCATAGACACGCGCCAGGAGTGGATGCATGCCTCCCTGTTCCAGCAGCAGGCGGGTGCGCTCGCTGAAACGACGGGTGCTGATACGGCGCTGCATTGCTCGATTGTAGGGCTCCGCTGCAAGCATGATTGTGCTGCGCGGGTCGGTCGGAAAATCGAACACTCAAAAAAAACCGGCGTGAGCCGGTTTTCTTGCTGTGATGGGTAGACGTGACTCGCTACTTCCTGACCACGGGGGGTGGGTAGAGTTTGCGCGCCCGCTCAATCTGGCCGATCGCCTTTTCGTACTCGCGTTTGCCGGTTTGCCTGAGCTCCGTCGTGTTGGCGGCAGAGCCGATGTCAAAACCCTTCAGCGCCGCTTGTCCTTCGTCCGTCTTGTGCAGATTCCACAAGGTCTGGGTTAGTTTCGCGGCATGGTCGTCATCCATAGCGGGCGATATCGCTATGGCGTAACCGGGAAAGGGATCAGTCTCGCTTATTTTCTTGATACGCGCGCCAAATTTCTCCTTGGCCTTGTTGCTTTCTGCCACGGAAAGGCTGATCACATCGACGCGATTTTCCATCAAGGCATCCGGCAATTCATCCTGATTCTGAAACTCGACAACATGCGAGGAATCAAGCGGCACGTCATTCAGAAGCAGCCAATTGATCGCCATCGGCCCGACCGTGCTGTTTCTGACAAGTACGCCCACCTTCAAATTCTTGATATCGCCGATTTTATTGACGTTCTCACCCTTGCCGGTGGATTTGACATAAAAATGTACGCGCAAATCGCGAAACGCTGCTACAGGAACGTAACCGTGATCGCGCACCGCATCACCCATCTTGTCGGCCACGGCCATGATCAGGTCGAACTGTGGCTTGCCGTCGGGGAGTGATTTGAAGTCGCTGGTCAGCTTGATGTCGACCGCCCGTTTGGTCCCCTTCTGCAACTCCTGGACGAAGCCGTCGAGCTTGGCACGAATTTGGGCGTCGTCTCTCAAGCGTGACGAACCCGGGTTGATGCCAAACGTCATCTCCGCACCACCCATGCCACGACCGGGCTTCATGAAATTGAGGCCGATCGCCACCAAGGCCACGGCGGTGACCGCAGCAAAGCCGAGTTTCATCCAGACCGGTATCGCTTTCGCCTTGGTCGTCGTGCCGACCGGACCCATCTGGTTCTCACCGATGAGCACTGGCAAAAACTCGTTTACCGACTGCGGGCGCTTGTGGTCGTCTGGGGTCAACGCCCAATCAACGGCTTTGAGAAATGCCTCGCTGTACTTGCCTTTGCCCACCTCGATGGCGGGTTCCTGCGGGTCGCTCTGAATGCGTGCCGCCGCCTCAATGGGCTTGCGGCCGGCGATGAACCAATACAGAACGCCACCCATTGCGTAAAGGTCGGACCACGGCCCTTGACGACCGTGCGAGTGATATTGCTCGAATGGCGCGTATCCGGGGGTAACGATTGAGGTGAGGCCCTCTTTTCCGGCGCCCGCCGTTTGGCGCGCCGCACCGAAGTCCAGCAACACCAAGCTGCCATCCGAATCGCGCACGTAGATGTTCGCTGGCTTGATATCACGGTGCAGGAAGCCGGCCTGGTGAACGTTGTCGAGGCCCTGAATCAGCGGCACGATCATGTGCAGCAGAGCCGCTTCGTCCGGTGGGTCCTCGCCACGCTCAAGTCGTTTTTTCATCCACGCGTTCAGACTTTCGCCGAACTCGTAGTCCATCACCATATACGCGGTGTTGTTGGCTTCGAAGAAACGGTTGACGCGAACAATGTTGGTGTGGCGGAAGGTGGCCAGCGTGCGCGACTCGAGCAAAAAACGGTCGAGTCCGATCTTGTATTCCTCATCGTCGGCGTTGCTCTTGGCCCAGACCGCCGCCGTAGCTTCGTTGCGCACCGCCAGGTCGTTGGGCAGGTATTCCTTGACTGCAACCTTGGAGTTGAGGTTGGTGTCATGGGCGAGGTAGGACACGCCGAAACCGCCGATGCCGAGTACCTTTTCAATGCGGTACTCCTGGAGCATGTAGCCAACCGGCAAAGCCAGTCGGTTCTCTTCAGCGCCGCTGGCAGAGGCACGGCGTTTGAGTTCAGAGTAGGAAGGGCCTTCGTAATCGGAAGCGAGCACACCACGGTGCTTGGGCGCACTCGGATCTTTGCGGGTCTTGTCCTCCGGGTCGCCCGAAATCGTGGCGTCAGGCCCAGGCCCCTCTTTAAACTGGCGAAGCTGTGCCTGCAGTTCTTCAAAACTGAGTTCACCGGCCTGCGCGGGTACCGTCAAATCAGGATTAGAGACCGCGTCCAGGGTCGACGCCGATGAAGTTGGAGCACCAGATGCTTGCGCGGTACCGGGCGACGCCGGGGACGCGAGATCCACGACCACTTTCCTTTTTTCCGAATGGTCAGACATTCTGGTTTCCCTGCCAATAGCACACGACGGTGATGCCGCTCAACACGCAAAATCAAAAGTTACCACGCATACTGCGATAGCACTGGCCAATTTGCGGAAATTCACAAACATTTGCAATCGCCCCAAAAGAGCTTAGCACTCTATCATGGCTTTGAAGCGCTCAATTTTCCCATAATTAACGTTAATTTTTTGTCCCATCTTCATCATATGCAAGCATTTTTGGGGGAAATGGGTAATATCTGTCACGGTTCTGGCGCGTTTGTATCAGCGCGCCGCCGTTTTGAGCAGACGCTGCTGCTCACGTGACCACTCTCGCTTCTTTTCGGTTTGGCGCTTGTCGCCCTTGAGCTTGCCTTTGCCCAGGCCAATGTCCAATTTGATACGCCCATTCCGGTAGTGCAGATCGAGAGGCACCAGTGCGAAGCCACGCTGCTCCACCTTGCCGATCAAACGCATGATCTGTTCGCCGCCCAGCAACAGCTTGCGCGTGCGCACGGGATCGGGAAGCACATGGCTAGACGCAGCCGGCAAGGCGCTGATATGGGCATTGAGCAGCCAGAAAGCGCCATTCCTTGGTATCACGTAGGCCTCGTTGATCTGCGCACGGCCGGCGCGGATTGCCTTGACTTCCCAGCCCTCGAGTACGAGACCGGCCTCGAGATTTTCTTCGATGAAATAATCGAAACGTGCCTTCTTGTTCTGTGTAATGCTCATCAGTAGTGTCCGGTCAATGAAGCCCATCCGCGATGGAGAGCCAGTATCCATGCGGGTTTGCGGGCGATTTAGTTTGGTGCCGATTTGAAACTCGAATTG
>JANLTL010000462.1:0-12237 GCA_031362905.1 Burkholderiales bacterium
CTTGAAGCCGAGCTTGCCTACCCCAAGGCGTTCGTTGCAGCACTTACCGAGGCGGGCTACCTTGGCGCGCTGATTCCTGAAGCCTACGGTGGCAGCGGCATGCCTTTGCGCGCGGCGGCGGTGATTCTTGAAGAGATTCACGCATCGGGCTGCAATGCCGGTGCCTGCCACGCGCAGATGTACATCATGGGCACGCTGTTGCGCCACGGCAGCGAGGCGCAGAAGCAGCAATATTTGCCCCAGATTGCGAGCGGCGCGCTGCGTTTGCAAGCCTTCGGCGTGACCGAGCCGACCACCGGCACCGACACCACCAAGCTCAAGACGCGCGCGGTGCGTGACGGCGACGAGTACGTCATCAATGGGCAGAAGGTGTGGACGTCGCGCGCGCTGCATTCCGACCTCATGCTCCTGCTGGCGCGCACCACGCCGCTCGATGAAGTGAAGAGCAAGAGCGCCGGGCTGTCGGTGTTCTTGCTCGACATTCGCGCGTGCCTGGGCAAAGGGCTGGAGATTCGTCCGCTGCCGGCCATGATCAATCACCACGCCACCGAGGTGTTTTTCGACAATGTGCGCATACCGGCAAGCGCGCTCATTGGTGTCGAGGGCAAGGGCTTTCGTTACATCCTCGACGGCATGAATGCCGAGCGCATTCTCGTGTCCGCCGAAGCGATTGGCGACGCGCGCTGGTTCACGCAAAAGTCGGTTGCCTACGCGACCGACCGGCGCGTGTTCGACCGTGCCATTGGCCAGAACCAGGGCATTGCCTTTCCGATTGCGCGCGCCTACGCGGAAACCCAAGCGGCCGACCTGGTACTGCGTCGCGCGGCCGTGATGTTCGCCGCGGGTCTGCCCTGCGGGGACGACGCCAACATGGGCAAGCTGCTGGCGTCGGAGGCGGCCTGGCATGCCGCCGAAGCCTGCATCCAGACCCACGGCGGCTTCGGCTACGCCAAGGAATACGATGTCGAGCGCAAATGGCGCGAGACGCGCTTGTTCCAGATCGCGCCGATCTCGACCAACCTGGTGCTGAGCTATATCGCCGAGCACATTTTGGGCTTGCCACGGTCTTACTGATTGTTTCGACGCGCCCGCTTTCACGAGGATTGACCATGACCGGATTGACGCAGCAACTGGCCGCCTTTGTGGCCCATCCCGGCTTCGACGCCGGCAGCAGCGATGCCTTCACCATTGCCAAAACCGGCATCACCGACACCACGGCAACCCTGTTCGCCGGCTGTGGCGAGCCGGTGGTTGCCATTCTCCTCAAGCACTACGCGCATCTGGCAGCGCATTTGCCGGATGCGAACAGCAATGCCGCGCCGGTGCCCTTCACCAGGCTCTCGCTGCCGAGTGCACAGGCTGCCTGCGTCAACGGCACCGCCGCACACGCGCTTGATTACGACGACGTGGCCCTCTCCGGCCACCCGAGCACCGTGATCACGCCGGCCATCCTCGCCGAGGGCCATGTGCTTGGCGCCTCCGGCGCCGATGTGCTGCGCGCCTATGTGGTGGGCTACGAAGTGTGGGCCGAACTGTTCAGCCGTGAAAGCGGGCAATACCACCTCAAAGGCTGGCATCCGACCGGCGTCTTCGGCACGGTTGCCGCGGCTGCCGCGGTGGCGCATCTGCACAAACTGCCGGTGGATTTGTGCGTGCGGGCACTCAGTTTGTCGGCGAGCATGGCGAGCGGCCTGGTCGCCAACTTTGGCACCATGACCAAACCGTTTCACGCCGGTCGCGCGGCGGCAGCGGGTATCGAGGCGGTGCAGCTGGCCAAGCTGGGTCTTAGCTCTGCGCCGGATGTATTCGAGCACCGCGCCGGCTTCATGCATGCGATTTCACTCGAGGGCAAAGTCGATTTGCAGTCCCCTGCCGATCAGCTCGGCAAGCGCCTGCGCATTCTCGATTCCGGACTGTCGATCAAGCGCTATCCGATGTGTTACTCCGCCCATCGCAGCATCGATGCCGTGCTCGATATCGTCAATCGTGAAAACCTGCAGGCCGACCAGGTGCGCAAGGTGTCGGTGTCGATGAGCCGCGCACAGACCTCGATGTTGCGTAACCATCGCCCCGAGACCGGTCTTGAAGCCAAGTTCAGCATGGAGTTTGCCGTTGCCTCTGCGCTGACCGAACGCCGCGTGGGTCTCGCCGAGTTGAGCGATGGTTTCGTCGCCCGCCCCAAGGTGCGGGAACAGTTCGAGAAAGTGACCATCACCGAGGTCGCTACGCAGTGTCCGCTCGATCCAGCGTTTGCCTATGCCGATCAGGTGGTGATTGAAACCACCGACGGCCGCAGCTTTGATTCGGGTGAAGTGCGTTTCGCGCGCGGCCACGCCAAGTTGCCATTGAGCCTCGACCAATTGCGCGAGAAGTTTGTTGATTGCGTGGCGCTTGGCCGAGCAACCTCGCAGATGGATGAGGCAGCGGGAGTGGCGCTTTACGAGAAGCTCGCCAGGCTGGAGCGGCAGGGCGATTTGCGCACCTTGTTTTGATCCGTGTCAGGCCGCCTCACAGTCCCGGTGGGCTGATGGCGGAGGGCGACAATCGAGGTGAGGCGGCATGCTATAGTTCCCGCATCATGTTCCTACAAGGTGGGCCTGCGTCATGGAAAGCGTTTCCGTCCGCGAACTGAAAAACAACCCGTCGGTGGCACTGCGCCATGCGCGTGATGGCGCGATGGTGGTGGTGACCAACCGTGACGCCCCTGAAGCCCTGTTGGTGGGCCTCGAACACCTGCGCGTACCCGACGTGAAGCGTTTGCGCATCGCGCTTGCTGCCTCACTGTTTCGCGATGGCGTGATCACCACTGGGACCGCTGCGCGCATCGCCGGCGTCGACCGCGCGGACATGTTCGAGATGCTGTCGCGCCTCGGTATTCCGATTGATGGCAATGTCAATGAGGTCGCCCAGGATGTTGATGTGATTCATGCCTGGCTCAAGCGCACGCGCAAGCCGGTGTCGGCGTCCGCGATTGGGCCGGTGGCCAAGCCGCCGCGCAAACCCGCATCCAAGCCCGCCGCGAGGCGTGCCGCCATGGCGCGCTAGTGGCGCGTCCAAAGCAAGCTGCGCGGCAGGCTGCGCGGCAAGGCGCGTTGAAAGGGACGGGGCAACCGGCGGGGCAAGGGGCGCTGCAACCAGCGCTACAGCCGCCAGTCATCGCCGATGCCGGGCCGCTGATCGCATTGGCCAGGCTCGAGCGGCTGGTGTTGTTAAGGCGCTTGTTCGGCAGGGTCGGAGTCACTGGCATCGTCGCCGGCGAACTGCGCCTCGGCACTGCGGCACCCGGAGCCAAGGAACTGGGCCTGGCAGTCGAGGCGGGGTGGCTGGTGCGCCTGCCGCCACCGACCAAGGCGTTGCCGCAACATCGCATTCTCGACGCCGGTGAAGCGAGTTGCCTGGCGGCAGTGGCGGCAGCGCCCCAAACGCTGCTGTTGATTGACGAACGCCTGGGCCGCAGCGAAGCGCGGCGCATCGGCTTGACGATCATGGGCACAGCGGGCGTCCTCTGCGCGGCCAAAGAGCTTGGCTACCTCAAAGCAGTCATGCCGGTGGTGCACGATCTCTTGGCGGCAGGCTATTTCATGAGCGATGCGGTGGTCAATGGTGCGCGCCAGCTGGCTGGTGAATGACCAGCGTGGCCTGGCACAGCGCACTGCTCGCTGCGCGGCTCAAACCCACGCCAGTCATTGCATTGCCAAACCCGGGGGCTTGCGCATAGACGGCGAGGCTGCGGCTTCGCAGACCTTGGTGCAAGCCATTGTTGCGGGCGTGGTGCCTGCAAGTCTTGCGTACCAAGGGTTTCAGGCTGATGCTGATCCCGATTGACGAACGGCCTGTAGCCCTGACAGCGCCTGCCTGGGCCCAAGCTTGCCCACCGGGGTGCACGCGGTCGTGCGGGCACACATTTTGGCCATAATCGGCAAGCGCCGCGCCGCTATCGGAGCCGTGCGTGTGCACAATGTGTCCGCATCATCACTCGCGTGATCGGGTACAGGACAAACCGGGTGGAGGGAATGCAGCATGCGTAGCATGGGATGGTCGAGTCGGGTGGTGATCGCGGTACTGACAGCGCTTGCCGCAGGACAAACGGCGCAGGCGGCTAGCGTCGATAAATTTTCGCCGCAGGGCGAGGTGCGCGCGGTGCGGCAGGTGGCGGTGCGCTTCTCGGAAGATGTGGTCAAGTTTGGTGATCCGAAGGCGCCGACCCCATTCAACATCGACTGCAGCGAAACCGGCCAGGGTCGTTGGCTCGATGCGCGTGGCTGGGTGTTTGATTTCAAGCGTGATCTGCCGCCAGGGGTCAAATGCAGCTTCACGCTTAAACCCGATACCAGGCCGCTGGCGGGCGGCAGCTTCACCGGCAAGACTGCGTTCACGTTTTCGACCGGGGGCCCGGCGGTGCTGCAGTCGCAGCCTTACCAGGGATCGGAGTCGATCGACGAGGAGCAAATGTTCATCATGCGCCTCAATGGCGCGGCGCATGAACCAAGCGTGCTCGACAAGGCCTGGTGCGCGGCCGAAGGCATCGGCGAGCGCATTCCGGTGGCCATCACGGGCGGCGCTGAGCGCGCCACTTTCTTCAAGGCGCTCAAGCGCGACAAGGATGCGGCCGACGAGAAGTTGTTGTTGCTCAAATGCAAACAGCGCTTGCCGGCGGGGGCGAATGTCACCCTGGTGTGGGGGCGTGGCATCACCACCAATGCGGCTGACGCTCAGCAGCGCGTTCCCACCAGCCAGGATCAAGCGCTCAAGTTCAAGGTGCGCCCCGAGTTCAAGGCAAGCTTCAGCTGCGCGCGCGACAACGCCAATGCGCCGTGCTCGCCCTATCAGCCGATGAGTGTGGATTTCTCTGCGACCGTCGCGCGCGGTGTCGCAGACGCGATCCGCATCAAGACCACCGATGGCGAGAAAAAGCCCACCTGGTCGCGCGATGAGCAGGACGCCGCCGTCAACCGGGCCACCTTCAATGGCCCGTTCCCCGAGAGCGCAGAGATCACGATTACGCTGCCAGCGAAGTTTGCCGATGACACCGGCCGTGCGCCGGTCAATGCATCGAGTTTCCCGCTCAAGAGCAAGACCGGCGAGGGCACGCCGCTGGCCAAATTCGCCGCCAACTTCGGCATCATCGAATTGGCGCAGCCGGTGTTGCCGGTCACGATCCGCAACATTGAGCCGAAGCTGAAGCAGGCCACTCTGAGCATGAAGGCCAATGACGCGCCGGCGGCCGGACCGGGCGTGGTGCCGCCAGCAGAAGCGGCCGCCGTGCGCGCCGAGGCGCAGAAAAATGCAGCTGCGCGCGGTGCGGCGGCAGGCGGCGGCACGGCCGCAGCAGAGTTGCGCGCAGGCGCTGCGGGCACGCCCGCACGCGGCGCACCGCTCCAGCGCGTGCGCATCACCGACGACGCACAGATCATGGCCTGGCTCGCGCGTTTGCGCCATGGCGCCAACAACGCGTTCCGTTCGCGCGAATTTGCCTATCTGAAGGACGAGAAGGGCGCCAGAAGCACCCACCTGCCGGCACCTGGCGGCGGCAAGGTGTTTGAAGTGATCGGCATTCCCCTGCCCGAGCCGGGCTTTCATGTGGTCGAGATCGAGAGCGAACGTCTCGGGGCGGCGCTGCTGGCAAAACCTGCGCCGATGTATGTGCGCGCCGGCGCCCTCGTCACCAACATGGCCGTGCACTTCAAGATGGGGCGCGCCGACGGCAGCACCGCCAACGCCGGCAGCGCCGTATGGGTGACGACGCTCGATGCCGCGAGGCCAGTGGCGGACGCACGCATCCGCATTTCTGATTGCGCCGGTACCGAAGTGTGGAGCGGCAAGACCGACGCGAACGGCGTTGCCATGATTGCGCAGACCCTGCGCCGCGAGAGCCGCTGCAACAATGACGCGCCAGCGTATTTTGTGTCGGCACGCAAGGGCGACGATTTGTCGTTCACCTTGTCCGATTGGCAAAACGGCATCGAGCCCTGGCGCTACAACGTCAGCCAAGGCTATGGCAGCGAGTCCAATCTGGCAGCGCACACTGTGTTTGACCGCCCCTTGTTTCGCGCCGGCGAGACCGTATCGATGAAGCATTACGTGCGCGGCGAAACCCTGCAGGGCTTTGCTGCAATGCCGTCCACCCGGCTGCCCAATGGCGTCACCATCACTCATGTGGGCAGCGGTACCGACTATCAACTGCCGGTGAGCTTTGGTGGGCGCGGTTCTGCGAGCCATGCCTGGAAAATTCCGGCCGATGCCAAGCTGGGCGAATACAGTGTCACCTTGACGCAGCGTGTCGCCAACGCGGCTGGCGGGCGCGGCGGCGCAGGCGGGCAGTCCTTTCAAACCGGCAGTTTTCGCGTTGCCGAATTTCGTTTGCCGGTGATGCAGGGCGCAGTCACGCCCCCGAAAGAGCCGCAGGTGAAAGCCGCCGAGGTGCCATTCAACCTGGCGCTCTCGTACTTGTCCGGCGGTCCCGCACCCGGCCACCCGGTAAAGATGACGGCCGTGGTGCGCAACAAGCCCCTGAGCTTCGCCGACTACGAAGAATTCTCCTTCGGTCTGCTCGATGAACGCGGCGAAGGGATGGAGCGCGTCGAAGGTGAGAGTGACGCTGCACAGAGTGGCGCCGCCGCCGCCGCGGCCGATCCCGGCAACGCCGACAAGCTCGTCGCCGACAAAAACCAGGTCAAGCTCGGCAACGACGGCACGGCGCGCTACGTCGTCAAGAATCTGCCCAAAGCCGACCGCCCGCGCGAGCTGCTCACCGAGATGACTTATCGCGACCCGAACGGTGAAGAGCAGACCTTGCGTGGCAGCACCACGCTGTGGCCCTCCGCCGTGATCGCCGGCATCAAATCTGAGGGCTGGGTACAGGTGAAGAAAATCGCGCGCCTGCAGGTGCTGGTGCTCGATCTTGCCGGCAAACCCAAAGCCGGCGCACCCGTCAAGGTCAGCGGTGCGCTCAAGACCACCACCTCCACGCGCAAGCGCACGGTGGGCGGCTTCTACACCTACGACAACAAGACCGAAGAAAAAGACCTCGGCACTGTCTGCTCGGGCAAAAGTGACGCACGCGGGCTGCTGCTGTGCGAAGCCACGCTGAACGAATCAGGCAACGTCACGCTCATTGCGCAGGCCGAGGATGCAAGCGGCAATCCGTCGCGCGCATCGAGCTCGGTCTGGGTTGCGGGCAGCGACTGGTGGTTCGGTGGCGACAACGCCGACCGCATGGACGTGTTGCCGGAAAAGAAGCGTTACAACCCGGGTGACACCGCCAAGTTTCAGGTGCGCATGCCATTTCGCAATGCGACCGCCTGGGTCGCCATCGAGCGCGAAGGCGTGATCGAAACCATGGTGTTGCCGTTGACCGGCAAAGACCCTGTGGTATCGATCCCGATCAAGGCGGGCTACGCCCCCAATGCCTTCATCTCGGTGCTGGCGGTGCGTGGTCGCGTGCGCGATGTGCCGTGGTATTCGTTCCTGCAATGGGGCTGGCGCGCGCCTGTCGAGTGGTGGAACGAGCGCCGCGAGTGGGTGGACCTCTACAACAAGGGGGAGCCGACCGCGTTGGTGGACCTCGCCAAGCCAGCATTCAAGTTCGGCATCGCCGAAGTGCAGGTCGGCACGGCGGCGTATGAGTTGAAGGTGAGCGTCGCTGCCGACAAGCAGGTGTACCAGACGCGCGAAACCGCCAAGGTGCGGGTCAGCGTGAAAGGACCGGATGGCAAGCCTGCACCCAAGGGCACCGAAGTTGCGCTCGCCGCGGTCGACCAGGCACTGCTCGAATTGATGCCCAATACGAGCTGGAACATTCTCGAGTCGATGGTCAAGCGCCGCAGCTATTACGTCGACACCGCCACGGCGCAGATGCAGGTGATCGGCCGGCGCCACTTTGGCAAAAAAGCCTTGCCGCCGGGCGGCGGTGGTGGGCGTGGCAGCACGCGCGAGTTATTCGATACGCTGCTGGTGTGGAAGCCCGATGTCACGCTCGACGACAAGGGCGAAGCACTGATCGATGTGCCGCTCAACGATGCGCTGACGAGTTTCAGGATCGTGGCAGTCGCCGACAGTGCTTCGGAACAACATGGCGGCCTGTTCGGCAGCGGCAGCGTGACGGTGCGCGCCACCAAGGACCTGCAGATACTGCCCGGCCTGCCGCCGCTGGTGCGCGAAGGCGACCAGTTCCGTGCCGGCGTAACGCTGCGCAACACCACCACCCGGACCATGCGTGTCACGGTCAATGCCACGGTGGACGGCCTGGGCACGCAACTGCAGGCGCAAGAGGCCAGTCTCGCGCCCGGCGCTGCGCAAGAGGTCAGCTGGCCAGTCACGGTGCCGATGAATGCAAGCGCACTCGCCTGGACCATCGATGCAGTGGAAAAAGCCGCTGGAGCGGTCGCGCGCGATGCCATGAAAACGACCCAAAAGGTGGTGCCGGCGGCGCCGGTCACGGTGCAGCAAGCGACGTTGCTGCAACTGGACAAGAGTTTCGCGATGCAAATCGCTGCGCCGCCGGACGCCTTGCAAGACGGCGGTATTGCACGCGGCGGGTTGCGCGTCGCGCTGCAACCCAAACTCTCCGGCTCACTGGAGGGTGTCCGCCGCTACTTCGAGGACTATCCCTTCATTTGTCTCGAGCAGAAGACCTCCAAGGCCATTGGTCTACGCGACAAGGCCCTGTGGCAAAGCGTGGCCAGTGCGATCCCGCACTATCTCGATGAAGATGGGCTCGCGGCCTATTTTCCGGGTTCGCGCGGCAGCGACACCCTCACCGCCTATGTGCTGGCGGTGACCAACGAGGCCGGCTTTGCGATCCCCGACAACGCGCGTGAGCGCATGGAGGGGGCCCTGGTTGCGTTTGTCGAAGGCCGCATTCAGCGCAACTTCTGGTCGCCCACCAAAGGCCTCGATGTGCGCAAGATCAGCGCCATCGAGGCCTTGTCGCGCACCGGCAAAGCGACGCCCAAATTGCTCGAATCGATCGCCCTGCAGCCGAATCTCTGGCCCACGCACGCAGTGATCGACTGGCTTTCGATCCTGCAGCGCGTACCCGGCATTCCCAAGCGCGACGAGCACTTGGCCACAGCGGAGCAGGTGCTGCGCGCACGTCTGTCGATGCAGGGCACGAAAATGGTGTTCTCGACCGAGCGCGAGGATTACTGGTGGTGGCTGATGGTGGGCGGCGACGTTAACGCGGCACGCCTGATCGCCACGGTGGTCGATCGACCCGGCTGGCGCGAAGACATGCCGCGTCTGGTGAGCGGCCTGGTCGCGCGGCAAAACAAGGGTGCGTGGCACACCACCACCGCCAATCTCTGGGGCGGTCTTGCGCTCGACAAATTCGCGGCGAAGTTCGAGAGTGAAAAAGTGGCGGGCACGACGCGTGTCGGCATTGAAGAAAAGGGCGAGACCAAGTCAGTGCAACAACTGGCGTGGG
The DNA here is from genome assembly GCA_031362905.1 of Burkholderiales bacterium. Classification (GTDB taxonomy): domain Bacteria; phylum Pseudomonadota; class Gammaproteobacteria; order Burkholderiales; family JAEUOS01; genus CANJDH01. The sequence continues at coordinate 9,425 of JANLTL010000462.1, forward strand.
GCGCGCCGCTTTCACCCACGGGGCAAGGCGGTGTGCTCAGCCTGCCGTGGCCCAGGAATGACACTCGCGTGCCGGCAACTGCGGCACCCGCTTCGGCGCCACCCGGCACCACCGCTGCACCCGCCGTGAAGGCATGGCACGAAGGCAGCGGCAAGCCCTGGCTCACGATCCAAAGCCTCGCCGCGATTCCGCTCAAGGCCCCGTTTGCCGCCGGCTACCGCATCAACAAAACGGTGACGCACATCGAGCAAAAGACCAAGGGTGTCTTCATGCGCGGCGACGTGCTGCGCATTCGGCTCGAAGTCGATTCCTCCGCCGACATGACATGGGTCGTGGTCGCCGACCCGATTCCCGCCGGCGCCACCATCCTCGGCGCCGGCCTTGCACGCGATTCCGACATCGCCCAAGCCGGCGAGCGCAAGAGCGGCGAAGCCTGGCCGGTCTATGAGGAGCGCAGCTTCGAAGCCTTCCGCGCCTATTACGAATACGCGCCCAAGGGCAAGTGGATGGTCGAGTACACCGTGCGCCTGAATCAGGACGGCGAGTTCTCGCTGCCGCCGACGCGCGTCGAGGCGATGTATGCGCCGGAGATGTTCGGCGTCACACCGAACGCGAAGATGAAGGTGCTGCCGTGAAATTTTCCCTATTGCATTGGCTGAAGAATGGCTCTGGGAGCCGTTCTTCGTGCCCTGTCGGTTGGGGAGTTTTGGTGGGGGCGGCTTTCAAGCCGATAGACAGTGTGCGTAGACCACTGGTACACGCCAGCGTTTTGGTGTCGATAGCGTTGCTGTTTGTCTCCCCGGTTTTTGCTACGGACGTGACCGGTTTGTACGGCGATGCCAAGCCGATGAAGTGCGATCAAGACCTGTTTGAGTCAGGAATTGGCTACGTCTATGTCGAGGCGTGTTTCAGAGGCAAGCCGTTCATCAATGGTTCACGCATGTCACTGGTTCAGAACGGTTCAAAAGTCTGCGGCATCTACAGCGAATGCGCGGGCTACAACTGCAACAAGCTTTACGGAGGAGCCATCGTGGGAACCGTAAAGGGCGGCACGTTAACGCTGCATAAGGAGAACGGCCATGTATCCGAGGCCGACCCCATCGAAGTGGTGCGTTATCGGATTCGCGGGACCACCTTGTGGGTCGTTCCAGATACTCCGAGTAAGCCGACGCCAGTTTATCGACGTGTTTCTTCAACATTGCTTAAGGCTTCGATTCGGGAGCAGTGCAAACCGAATTTGAGCGGGAAACTCGCCATTCGTGATTTCCAATTTCATTTAGACGGCAAGCTGCTGGCCGGCATTCCGGATGAGCTCATTTCGTTTCATGAGCCCGTCCAGCCACTGCGTAAGGCGCCTCAAGAGCGGCGAATTGTTGTTTCGTCGAAAGAACCCTCCGCCAGATACGCCGACGAGCGCACCGATGGAAATTGGGTGCCGCGCCGGGTCGAAATTGTGAACCAAGGCTCCGGTTGGGTTGATGTCACTGCTGAATTGCCTCGCGACTGCAGGGAGTTTTTGGAGTACGAGCGCGAGCGAGATACGGGATCGAAAGGTGTAAAGACCGGTAAAGAGCCGTTGTGGCCGGCCGATATTTCGATTGCGCCAGGCCGGCGCGCCTGGATTCGAACTTGTCGCGGTACAAGCGTCAGTGTCGAGCCGAGGGGAAAATGACCCTCTCGCTTTTTGGATTGGCTAGCTCGATCCTCAGGAAAAGTTTGTTGGGAATGGCTCTTGGCGTGTGCGTCTTGTTGGCAAGCAGCATTGCATTTGCCCAATCGACAACGGCACACGGTGGCCAGAAAACGCAGCGAGAAAGTCCAGCCACTGTGGGCGTAATAACACCGGGAGAATACGTGGCAGGAGGTGGTTGGGGCACTTTGGTTATCAAACCCGAGAAAAAGCCGGGAGTGATGCCGTTTGCACTTGATACGTTGGGCCCCAATGGACACACTTGTGGGCTTGGTGGTGAATTGTTTGCAACCGGCTCAATTGGCAGAGCTAAGGTTCCCACTGATGAACCCGGTGAGTTTTGTGAGGTCACTTTCACAAAAATGGCCAGCGGTGCGATTGATGTAGATAACGATTCATCCGGCGCTTGCCGTCACTTTTGCGGAATGCGTGGGCGATTTGATAACCGATTTCTTGTTCCTGAACCAGGATGCGGAACAAGTGCACTGAGTTCGCGGCGAAAAGCGTTTCTGTCCGCCTATAAAAATAAATCCTATCAGCACGCGTATGAGCAATTGGCGCCCTTGGTTACGCTGTGCCATGCGACTCTTCATGAATTTGAAGGGAACAACATGATCAACGATCTCGCGTTAACGCTGTACAGGCTTGGGCGGAAAGACGAGTGTCTCAAGGTGTTGGAGCCGCTCATAGAGTTGGCACGCACCCCCGACAGGAAAATTGATGGCTTGCCCTCTGATGCCGATGCCAGGCGTCGGCACGCAAGGGCTGCGCGAACAAATTTGAAGCTTTGCGGGTACCCCCTGCACTCAAAGCAAAAATCATGAAATCGCAATTTCGAGTGAGCGGAGAAGCTCATGAATAGACACTCTACAAGGTATGCCTGCCTGAAGTCCTTGGTGGGAGCGCTTCTTGGCGCGATGCTCTTTGTCAATTGTGCCCTCGCCGCTGACCTGCCTTCGTTCAAACAGGTCAAACAGGACTGGCGCTCGTCCGATGCCTGGCTGCTAGACCGCAATGGCCGTGAGTTGCAGCGCATGCGGCTTGACAACACGGTGCGGCGCTTCTCGTGGACCAGTGCCACCGAAATTTCGCCGGCACTCAAGGATGCGCTGCTCGCCTCCGA
>JANLTL010000469.1:0-7822 GCA_031362905.1 Burkholderiales bacterium
CGCGTTCGAGCTTGATGAGGGCGCGCGCATCGCCAAGGCCCTGGGCAGCAACAAGGCGGTGATCCTGCGCAACCACGGCCTGCTCACGGCCGGCACCAGCGTGGACGAAGCGGCCTGGTGGTACATCGCCATGGAGCGCTCCTGCCAGGTGCAGTTGCTGGCCGAGGCCGCCGCGCATGGCCAGCCCCTGCGCCTGGTGCCCGAAGAAGCCTGCAAGCAGGCCCACGGTGCAATCGGTGTGCCGTATTCGGGTTGGTTCCAGTTCAACCTGTTGTACGAGAAGTTACTGGCCGAGAACAACAGTTTTCTCAATTGACCTGAGCGCAAGGGTGCATGACCAGGGGTTGCGCATCGAGGGTTAACCGTCAACGCTGGTCAGCCGCCCCGCCAGGTATTGATGCAGCACGCTCGCGACCAAGGTTTGATAGGGCATGCCCAGTTTGGCGGCCTTGGTTTGCAGCTCGATCATGTCCATCGAAGACATGCGCACATTCATGCGCTTGTCGCGCTTGAGCGTGGCAGTGGCAGCGGCGCGTGCTCCGGCTTTTGCCGTCACTGAAGCGGGGGCGATCTTGAATTCGCCGCGCTCAAAGGCGCGCATCAGCGCGGCTTCTTCGGCGTCCAGCTTTCTGCCTGCTTTGACCTTCATGATTTTGCTCCTGGTCCACCCGGATGGATGCCTGATAAGAACTCGCGCACGCCCTTGCGGGTGGGGATGACTGTTTTCAGAAAAATCCATTTCTTGTCACGCACGAACGGCACCATATAAACGTAGCCCTTGACTTCGACAAAGTAGATTTCCTGGTGCGAAAACCGGTCGGTGTTGTGGTGTTTGCGCAGTGCAAGCAACTGGCCCGCTTGCAGCGCGACGACGATTTCATCAAACGAAATTTCACGCTCTGCACGCAGTTTTGCGTCCTTGTCGGCGCTCCAGCGAAATTCCATTGGCGCAGTCTAGCAAAATCCGGATTGTTTGTCGCCTATTAGGCACCGCTTCCTGCATGGCTTGGGAATTGTGTCGGCATCGTCCTGGCGAACCGGCCGCGCTGGCTCTTCCCTGCCTGCGGAACCCCTACAATTCCCACCGGGCAAATAAGCCCGCATCGATCATGTTTTGAGGAACTCAGGTGAAAACTTTCAAAGGCAGAACCGCCGTCATCACCGGCGGCGGCAGTGGCTTCGGCCGTGAATTCGCGCTGATCGCGCAACGCCTCGGCATGAACGTGGTGCTTGCCGACGTGCAGCAGGACGCACTCGACAAGACCCGCGCGGAGCTTGAAGCACTCGATGCGCAAGTGCTGGCGCTCAAGATCGATGTGTCGCGGGCCGATGCGGTGCAGGCGCTCGCCGATGCCACCGTCAAGCGCTTCGGTGTGCCCAGCCTGGTGTTCAACAACGCCGGCGTCGGCGGCACCGGTGGCCTGGTGTGGGAAAACACCGCGCGCGACTGGGAGTGGGTGCTCGGCGTCAACGTCTGGGGCGTGGTGCACGGCGTGCGCATCTTCACGCCGCTGATGCTGGAGGCCGCGAAAAAAGATGCATCGTTCGAAGGCCACATCGTCAACACCGCCTCGATGGCCGGCCTGCTCACCGCCCCCAACATGGGCATTTACAACGTCTCCAAACACGCGGTGGTGGCCCTCACCGAGACCCTGTATCAGGACCTGAACCTCGTCACCGGCCAGGTGAGCTGCTCGGTGTTGTGCCCGTATTTCGTGCCGACCGGCATCCACAAGTCAGACCGCAACCGGCCCGCCGAGCTGGCCGACAGCGCACCGCTCACTGCGTCGCAACAAATCGCGCGCGCGCAGTCGGAGAAGGCGGTGACCAAGGGCAAAGTGTCGGCGACACAAGTGGCCGAAGTCGTGTTTGAAGCGGTGGCAGCGAACCAGTTCTACATTTACTCGCACCCGCACGCCCTCGGCAATGTCGAGACGCGCATGAAGGCGATTGTGGAAATGCGCAATCCGCCGGATCCGTTTGCGGCAAGGCCGGAGGTGGGTGCGGATTTGCGGGCGCAGTTGCGCGGCGCCTGACCGGGCGTTTGACCCGGCCCCTGACCTTAGAGGGGCGCTACCTGTCCATGACCATCCGCCACTACGATGTCACGCTGTCGAACGGCATGCGCCTGCATGTCGCGTCACACGGCGATGCGCAGAACAAGCTGATCCTCTTCATCCACGGCTTCCCCGAGTTCTGGTACGAGTGGCATCAACAGCTTGAAGAATTCGGCAGTGATCACTACGCGGTGGCGCCCGACCTGCGCGGCTTCAACCTCTCGGATCAACCGCAGGAAGTCGAAAAATACCGCGCCAAGCACCTGGTCGAAGACCTGCGCCTCTTGATCAAGGCGCTCGGCCACGCGCGCTGCATCCTGGTCGCGCACGACTGGGGCGGGGCGATCGCCTGGAACTTTGCCGCCCAGCACCGCGACCTGGTCGAACAGCTCATCATCATCAACTCGCCGCACCCGGCGCTGTTTGCGCGCGACCTCACCCATAACGCCGCGCAGATCAAGGCCTCGGCCTACATGAACATGCTGCGCCGACCGGACGCCGAGCGCATCCTCGGCGAGAACGACTACGCGCGCATGCCCAAGTTCATCAACGGTATCGGCCAGGGCGTCGAGTGGTTCACGCCGGAAGCGGAGGCCGAATACCGCGCCTGCTGGCGCCGCGGCCTCACCGGCGGCCTCAACCTGTATCGCGCCTCCCCCTTGTTCCCCGCGACCGACATCGAGCCGGGCGCGAGCGCGGTGACCTTTCCCAAAGAGATGGTGACGGTGCGCGTGCCCACGCTGGTGATCTGGGGCATGCGCGACGAGGCCTTGTTGCCCACGCAACTTGAGGGTCTTGATGAGTACGTTCCCGATCTCTCCATCGAGCGCATCGAGGACGGCACGCACTGGGTGATTCACGAGCAGCCGGCGCGGGTCAATGCGCTGATACGCGGGTTTGTCGGACGGGCCGTGCCTTAAGTTCCGGTCCGGCTCAATCGTCGCCCTCGGTCTCAAGGCCCTGGTGCCACACAAAGTCGCACTCGGCAATGCCGACCGCGACCGCACGCGCGTACTCCACATCGAAGGCCGCATCAATCACCGCATTCACCCCGCGCGCATTGGCCACCACGGCTTTTGCCCAGGCGAAGTAACGGGTCTTGCGCGCCGCCGGCCAGGGCGGCGGGCTGTGCAGGATCGACTTGAGGTTGGCGGTCTTGTCGGCGATCTTGAGGATGCGCGCCCGGTGTGAGATCTGGCCGGCATGCTCGACCTGCGCCCGCTTGCGCTCGTCCTTCGGCGTGCTCTTGTCGTCCGTCACCGCCATGACGAGGTTGGCGACGTCTTCACCAAACAGCGCCGCGATCTCGTGCGCCTTGACGCCCTGGTCTTCGACTGAATCATGCAGCAGGGCGGCGATGATCAGGTTGGCGTCGGCGCCAGCGGTGGCTTCGGCCACCAGATGCGCCACCTCGGCCAGGTGGTTGACGTAAGGCTCCTGATGCGTGCCCTTGCGCCGCTGGTGGGTGTGTTTGCGGCAGGCGAAATCGAGGGCGTGGGTGATGCGCAGCAGATCGCTTGACTGAGTGGTCGAGAGGGCGGCTGACATGGTTTGTGTCCTCGAATACGGCGGGAGTATTGTCTCGAAATCGCAGCAGCGCTACTTGCGCGGCTTCGCAGTCGCCGCCAGGCGCTTCGACGCGGCGCGCGCTTGTTTCAGCAGCGCGTCCCAATCATCGGGCGGGTTTCCGCTATCAAGCATCTTGCGAAATGTGCGATACGCGTCGTTGCTGCTTTCATAGGCGCGCTTGCTGTCTTCGTCGTTGACCCAGGCATAGACGATGATGCGGTGCGCCGCATGGAAGCGGAAGAACAAGCGGTACTGCTGATAGAACTTGGCGCGAAACCAGTGCTTGCGGTCGTCGCCCAGCGTGCTGCCCTGCCGGTATTCGGGGCGCTCGGGATCGTCGGGAATCACATCGAACGCAAGTCTGAGGATCGCCGCAAGGCGCTTGGCGCTGTTCTTCTGCCGGTAGCCCTTGGGGTCCTTGGCCGCCTGGGCGACCACCTTCGCATTCAGTTCTTCAACCTGGTCGAGAAACAGGGGGTGGGCAAACAGGATCCAGCCATTGACGACCTCATTGATACCCTCCTTGATACCCTCATTGATACCCTTTGCACCGTCGCGCTGCGTCATTCGTCGTCCGGGTCAAGCCGTGCATCCAGATCGACCTTGACGCCTTTGGTCAGGGCGCGCATGCGCTTTACCAGCCCGGCATCGATGGCGCGCAGCCGCTGCGGATTGGTGCTGATGTCCTTGGCGAGAAACGCCAGGAAGTCGCCCAGCACCGGGTCATCCGGCTCGTCGGCGCGTTGCAAGGTGACCGAACCGTCCTTCTCCAGCAAATAACGGATGCGGTCGCGCTTGCCGAGTTTGAGCGCACGCCGCACGCCGTCGGGCACCGTCGTCTGGTAGCGGTCAGTCAGGGTCGATTCGAGATGGAAGGTGGCCGGCATGATGACGTCCTGTTCTTGCGGGGGAGTGGATGCCGTATGGTAATGCAAATGCATTGTCAACGCAATGTGCGGCTTGTCTGGCAGATCAATTGCGTGGCCTATCTTGAATTTGCCAAAATTCGCGCCAGTGGCGCAACAAGTTTGGCGAGGGAGGGGATTACGGCCGTGGCGCATCGCGCTTGAAATCGCTACGCGCGAGCCCCGCAACTTCGCCGCAGCTTGGGATGCCTTCTTTGCCGGCCGGTAAGCGCGTCAGGTTTGACGCCGACTTTCTGCACGTTGATCTAAAAGGCCCGTGAACTGGCAGCCCGCACCGGCACCCCGATGATCTATGTGGTTGACGGCAAGCTCATCGAAGAGATGGTCCCGGCCAGCGAAGCAGGGCAGTGACGAACACCCCTGAAATGCCCGCTTGAGCCGGCAACTCCTGTTCATCCGTTTTGACGATGTGGCTCACATTCTGAGCCGCTAGAATGGTCAAGATGAGCAAGCCGGGCGTCAGCTAGGCACAGGCACGCCTTTGGCAAAGCCGCGCAAGCCAGTTCCTCCCGCGCCGGGCCCGACCGATACCGCTTCGGTTGTCAGTTGACAACCTTGCGGCGAAGTGTTACTTTTGACAACGCATGACGCGAAAGGCGCATTCCAAAAAAGAGGTCGAAGCGGCCTTGCGCCACGCCGAGAAGTGCGGCTGGCGCATTGAACTGGGCGGCGCACATGCGCGGGGCAAGATGTATTGCCCCTACAAGGACAAGAGTTGCAGGTGCGGTATTCATTGCATCGCGAGTATTTGGAGCACCCCCAAGAACGCCGGCAATCACGCCAAACACATCCGACGGGTTGTCGACAATTGCACCGCGCATCAAGCCACCGCCGGGCCAACAGACCCGGATCAGGAGAACGACGATGACTGAGTACGAGTTCACTCTCAAGTTCGCGCTCAAGAACGCCGACGCGAATATCGACGAGCTGGTCGAGCGCCTGGGTGAGGCGGGCTGTACCGATGCACTGGTGGGTATCGGGCAACCGGGCCGTATCGGCCTTGACTTCACGCGTGAGGCGGCATCGGCCAAAGCGGCCGTGCTGAGCGCCATGGCTGATGTGAAGCGGGCCATTCCGGATGCGATGCTGGTTGAGGCCGCGCCAGATCTGGTGGGGCTGACGGATATTGCCAATCTGCTCGGTTTCTCGCGGCAAAACATGCGCAAGCTTGCCGTGCAGGCGAGCGCGACCTTTCCGCCGCCGGTGCATGAGGGCAACCCCACCATCTGGCATCTCTCGGCAGTGCTGGTGTGGTTGAAAAGTCGCGGCACCTACGAGATTGCCGATAGCCTGCTGGAAGTGGCCCAGGCAAACCGGCAAGTCAACCTCACCAAGGCAATCCAGGATACGGAGATTGAACCTGCTGTTCGTCAGAGCATCGGGCGCTTGCTGGCTGCCTGATTGGTCGGCTGAGCTGTGCGGCGCTCGATGGTTGCCGGTGACATGTCGCTTCCGACAACATGTTCGAAAAACGTGTCGCAAAAACGCGAAAATGGCGACACGTTTTGTTGACGTGTCGCTGCCGGCGACATACACTGCCAACATGTCGCAAAAATCCAAAAATTCAACCACGTCGGCCTGGCGAGCGGACCAGCCCTACAACGACCTTCCGCCATTGCCGCCGGCGGTGGAACTGGAGACACGCGCCGTCCTCAAGCAATGCATCGCGGCACGCGCCGCCCTGGCCGAGTTGAAGCAGGCGGCGCAGTTGATCCCCAACCAGGCCATGCTGATCAATACGCTGCCGCTGCTCGAGGCGCAGGCGAGTTCCGAGATCGAGAACATCGTCACCACCACCGACCGGCTGTTCCAGTTCCAGAATGCCGATAGCCAGGCCGACCCGGCCACCCGCGAGGCGCTGCGCCACAGCAGTGCATTGCTGGAAGGCTTTCAGGCTTTGAAGGCGCGCCCGCTCAGCACCCGCACGGCCGAGCAGGTATGCACGCGCATCAAGGACGTAGAGATGCAGGTGCGCCGCGTGCCGGGCACGGCCTTGGCAAGCGGCAAAACCGGCGCGGTGATCTATACCCCGCCGGTGGGCGAAGATTTGCTGCGCACCAAGCTGGCCAATTGGGAGCGCTATCTGCATGAGGCTGCCGAGGTGGACCCGCTGGTGCGGATGGCGGCGGGGCACTACCAGTTTGAAGCGATCCACCCATTTACCGACGGCAACGGCCGCACCGGGCGTGTGCTCAACGGCCTGTTCCTGGTCGAGGAGGGCTTGTTGACTCTGCCGATCCTTTATCTGAGCCGCTACATCATTGCCCACAAGGCGGACTATTACCGCCTGCTGCTGGACGTGACGCGCAAGCGGGCCTGGGAGCCCTGGCTGCTGTATCTGCTCAAGGGCGTGGAAGAGACGGCGCTGTGGACCACGGCCAAGATCGGCGCGATCCGCGCCTTGCAGGCGGCCACGGTGGCGCACGTGAAGCAGGCGGCGCCGAAAATCTACAGCCACGAACTGGTCGACCTGATTTTCGAGTTGCCGTATTGCCGCATCCAGAACCTGACCGGCAAGGGCATTGCCGGGCGGCAGGCGGCGTCGCGTTACCTCAAGCAGTTGGCGGGTGTTGGCGTGCTCAGTGAAATTGTGGTCGGTCGGGAGAGGCTGTTTCTGCATCCCAGGCTGCTGCAATTGCTGACCCGCGAGGGCAATCGCTTTGAAAGCTACAAGTAACCGACCGCACCAATTCAAAACTATCGATGCCTTGATCGAAGACCTTTTCGCGGACGTGGAGGGCGGCACATGAAGCGCAATTATTCGAATGTCCACCGCGACTGTGCCGCGCTTGAAGGACATGGGTTGGTCGAGAAGGATGCCGAAGACCGCGTGTTCGTGCCGTGGAGCGAGGTGCGGATCAATGTGGCGTTTGGGGGCGACAAGAAGGGGGCTTAGTTATATATGCTATATGCGTATTGCATATGATGTTTAACAATATTATTTATTAAAATCAATTATTTGAAGAAAGTACATGAGAAATTACATTAGATATAGTCAACCCAGGCGCGCGGCCAAACGGCTGCAATTTCTGTCGTAACTGGTTCACTTCCGACGCCTTTCTGCTATAGTATATACGTATATACATCGGAGAGCGCCATGCTGGGACGAGCCTTCAAATCAGGAAACTCCATCGCCGTGCGCATCCCCCGCGAGTTGGGGGTCATCGAGGCTGCAGGCGAGGTGGAAATTGTGCGCGTCGGCAACACCTTGATGATCCGCGCGGCCAGGGCTGGCGGGCTGGCTGGGGTGATGGACAAGTTTGCGGCGTT
>JANLTL010000470.1:0-2178 GCA_031362905.1 Burkholderiales bacterium
CAATTCGAGATGGGTGCAGACCACAGTGAGCCAGACACCGACGTTGCGCATTCTGCTGCCGAGCGCGGCCTGGCGCCGGCGCGAATCGGCACCGCGCTGTCTTTCGAGTTGTGCGACGGGCAGTGCGAAAGATCGGGCAAGATTCAAACGAGACAACGTCAGTGCCGTGACGATGCCCGGCAGGAGCCATTCGCGGGTTGCGCGCAGGGTGGCCAGCACCCCTTGTGGTTCGCCGAATACCGCACGGCTGACCGTGTGCAGCACCGCGCGATCGAACACCGGCTTCAACCACCATAGCAATAGGACCGCATGAAACCGGTTGGAGAATGTGAGCAGACACAGCGCTGCAACAGGCACGTAAACCGAGAACCATACGGCCCATATCGGCCGCCACCATTCGCGCGCCATCTGAAATCCGAGATCCAGCGCTTCCCAGCCGGAACGCGGCCGCAGTACGACCGCCAGGCGGTCAGGCTGCATTTCGCCGCCCTTTGAACATAAAGTAACCGATCACCAGTGCCCACATGGCGACGCCGATAGCATATTTTGTGGTCGCAGGAAACGTCGTGAGCGGCGACCAGAAGCCTTCGATGAACGCCGCGATCATGAACATCAGCGCGGCCCCATACATCATCCTCACCGCGGGCCTGGCCGCCTCCATCAGTGCTGCTTTGCGCGAGCGGGTCCCGGGCACGATGATCGAAACACCGAGCTTCAGTCCCGCTGCACCGGACAGCGTGATCGCGGTCAGTTCCATCGCACTATGGCCGGAAACGAAAGACCAGAATGGTTCGCTGAAACCCGCGCCGCTGAAATGTCCCGCCACGGCGCCGATCTGCGCACCGTTGTACAGGAGGTAGTAAACGCTGCCGATCCCCAGCAGCATGCCGGTGGCAAAAGTCTGAAACCCGATCTTGACGTTGTTCCAGATGTAGTACGCGAACATCATCAGGTTGTCGTCGGACTGACGCATTCCCAGCCGCGGATTGGCCGGATCGTACATTTCCTGAAAGCGGGCCAGTCCCGCGGGCTCGATGAAGTAATGAATGAAATCGGGAAACAGCGGCAGTGCCGCCAGCAACGCGAGCATGGGCCCTGCAAACAGCACTGCGGCGGCGGCAACCAGCCGCCACTCGGCACGCACCAGTCGCGGGAACCCGGCAGCAAAAAAAATCAGCAGCGAAGCTGCGCGTTCGCCCCGTGCACCATAAAGCAGATGATGGCCACGCAATGCGATCCGGTTCAGGCGATCGATGAGATCCGGACTGTATTGACGCTCGCGCGCGAGCGCGAGCAATTGGCAGATGCGCCGGTATGCGCGCGGTATGTCATGGTCGGCCAATGCACCGGGCTGCGTGGATTGCGGCTTGCGGCCGCGCTTCCCGACGCTCCGGTCGAGCCATTGCTCGAAGCTGCCCCACTCGGCCGCATGGCGCTGCTCGAATACAACCTGCTTCATTGCCTGCCCACCAGGTAATTGGCGATGCCGATCAAACGCGACGCGGCATTGCCGTGAGACGAGCCGGCAGTCAGCGAGCGTGGAATCTCCGCCAGTTCTTCAGCGCGTTCCTGCGTGAGCCCGGTAGAGCGCGCCGCGAAATCGAGAATGGCGCGTTGCTCGGTGATCGAAAGCGCAAAACCCGGTGGCTGCGGCTCGGCTTCGGGAATCGCCAGCGGTTCGAGTTTTTCCTCTCGATAGACCACCAGCGTATTGGCGGCAAGGTCGCCGAGGCGCTTGAAATCGCGATTTACCACCATCGCTATGAAACCACCAAGATACATCGCCGGCAGAAAATCCACTGCGCGCAGCAGGTTGCGGGTAAGCGCGGCAGGCCATCGGATGGGCGTGCCGTCGTCGTTCAGCACAATCAGCCCGATCGCGCGTTTACCCGGGGTGGCCCCCCAGCTTGCCTCGAACCACGCGGGGTAGAGCCATTCGATCAGGAAGGCGCTTAGCAGGATGATGGCGGTGCCGAACTGGCGCAGGGCGGCGGCAGTGAACGCAATGATTCCCAGGATTGCTGCGCGAATCAGCAGATCGATGGCCCACGCCAGCGCGCGTGGTATGGGACCGGCGAGGCGCAGCGTGAGTTCTATCCCCTCGGGCGTGGCAATGCGGCGCGCGGTATCGAGCACGACGCGGCGAAATCAACGTTCGTAAAAAATGTCGCGATAGCC